>JACQEF010000086.1 GCA_016200745.1 Chloroflexota bacterium
GGCGAGCGCGGCGATCCCGGCCTCCGACGGGGTGGCCAGGTGGTCCGCGGAGAACGCGCCGATCTCGGCAGCCAGCTCGGCGCCCCCGGACGGGGCGAGCTCGTCGGCGTGGAGTCGTGGCGCCATCCCGAGGCTCGCGGCGGCCTCGAGGATCCGGCGCGACTGGCCGGCGTCGAACACGCCCGTTTCGCAGAACACGTCGCAGAAGAGCGCCCGGCCGTGGGCGGCGATCCCCGGCAGCTGGTCCTCGATGACCGACCGCACGTAGGCCTCGGTCCCGTCGGGCCGGACCCGGAACTCCTGCGGGACGGCGTGTGCGCCGAGGAAAGTCGGGATGACCTCGGTCGGACCCTCCGCCCCGAGCCGGTGCGCCACCTCGACGAGCTTGACCTCGGTCTCGAGATCGAGGCCGTAACCGGACTTGGCCTCGACGGTGGTCACGCCATGGCCGAGCATCTCATCGAGCCAGCGCCGTCCATGGGCGAGCAGCTGGTCGACCGACGCGGCCCGTGTCGCCGCGACCGTCGACAGGATTCCGCCGCCGGCGGCCAGGATCTCGAGGTATCCCGCGCCACGCTGGCGCAGTAGCATCTCGCCCTCGCGCGACCCCGCGAACACCAGGTGGGTGTGCGGGTCGATGAGGCCCGGGGTGACCGTGCCGCCGTCCGCGTTCAACCGCGCGAACCGGCCGAGCGGGTACCCGTCCGCCTCGATGACGCGTTCGACATCTGCCCGCGGCCCGACCGCGGCGATTCGACCCTCCCAGCAGGCGACGACCGGGGCACCCGGCGCATCGGGGCCGCCCGCGTCGCTCGCCGACTTGCGCGCCACGTCACCCTGTGCGGAACCCATCCTGACGCCGCCGGCCATCGTCACGACCTCGGCCGCCCCGACGATCAGGATGCCGGGCGTCGGCTCGTCGCTCCGCCCGCCCTCGATGACCCGGAACGGACCGCCGCTCACGGGTTGAGACCGGCGGGCCGCGACGCACGGGCCGCTTCGAGCCGCAGCTCGAGCGCCTGCATCGGCGAGTAGTCCCGCAGCCGGAGATAGGCGGCGGCGATCGCGAGGCGACGTTCGATGGTGTGCTCGGCCGGCGCGCCGGCTCGATCGGCGACCGCCAGGAACGCGGCCAGCGGGGCCAGCCCGATGAGCTCGGATTCCGCGAGCTCCACACCGTCCTCGGCAGCGACATCGCGTACGGTCTCCCACACCAGCCACAGCGGCGTGACGGTGAAATCGAGCAGGTTCATGGAGACCTGGGCGCGTCCGAGCTCGGCGATCCAGAACCCGTTCGCCTGGACTCGCGGCAGGCCGCCGCCGGATTCGCGCACGCGCCGGGCGATCCGCTTGGCCAGCTCCACGTCGCGCGAGGCGAGGTTGATGTTGTAGGCGATCAGGAACGGCCGCGCGCCGACGGCGACCGCGCCCGCGGAAGGGTGGAGTCGCGGTGGGCCGAAGTCGGGCTCGCGACCGCGTTGCTCGATCTCCTGCCGAAGGCCTTCGTACTGGCCGCGACGCACGTCGGCAAGCTTCACGCGGTCCGGTCGCGAGGCGGCGTTCGCGTAGAGGTAGACCGGCAGGGCGAACCGCTCGGCCAGCCGGCGCCCGAAGGTCCGGGCCAGATCGACGCAGTTGTCCATGGTGGTGGCCGCCAGGGGCACGAACGGGATGACGTCGACGGCGCCGATCCTGGGGTGCTCGCCGGCATGGGCGTTCATGTCGATCTCGTCGATCGCGGCACCGACGAGCGCCTCGAGCGCGTCGGTCACCGGGCCGTGCTCGCCGGCCAGCGTCAGGACCGATCGGTTGTGGCTGGCGTCGCTCGTGCGGTCGAGCAGGTAGACGCCCGGCACAGCCTCGATCGCCCGCGCCAGGCGGTCCACCACGTCGAGCCGGCGGCCTTCGGAGACGTTCGGGACAGACTCGATCAGCACCTGCCGATGCTAGCCCGCGCGGCCGGGCTCCGTGACGCCGCCCGGCGCAGCGTGGTGCCCGGCACGGCCGGGTCAGGCGGTCGCGTCCGCCGGTGGGTCGACCTCCAGCATCGGGATCCGCACCCCGCGCTCTCGGGCGACCTCGATCGCCCGTTCGTACCCGGCATCCACGTGGCGGATCACGCCCATCGCCGGATCCGTGGTCAGGACCCGCTCCAGCTTCTGCGCGGCGAGCGGGGTGCCGTCGGCGACAACGACCATCCCGGCGTGCTGCGAGTAGCCGATCCCGACCCCGCCGCCGTGATGGATCGACACCCAGGTCGCCCCGGCCGACGTGTTGACCAGGGCGTTGAGGAGCGGCCAGTCTGCGACGGCATCCGAGCCGTCGGCCATCGCCTCGGTCTCCCGGTTCGGCGACGCGACCGAGCCCGAATCGAGGTGATCGCGCCCGATCACGATCGGCGCCGCGACCTCACCAGTCCGGACGAGCTCGTTGAACGCCAGGCCGGCCCGCGCGCGCTCGCCGTAGCCGAGCCAGCAGATGCGCGCCGGCAGCCCCTGGAAGGGCACCCGCGCCTCGGCCATCTCGATCCACCGGCGGAGGCCGGAATCGTCGGGGAAGAGCTCGAGGATCGCCCGGTCGGTCCGCAGGATGTCGGTTGGATCGCCCGACAGCGCCGCCCAGCGGAACGGGCCGCGACCCTCGCAGAACTGCGGGCGGATGAACGCCGGCACGAACCCCGGGTAGGCGAACGCGTCCTGGACGCCGGCCTCCTGCGCCTGCGCCCGGAGGTTGTTGCCGTAGTCGAAGACGACCGCGCCCGCCGCCTGGAACGCGAGCATCGCCCGGACGTGGGCGGCCATCGACCGGCGCGAGCGGCGCTGGTACTCGTCGGGCTGGGTCGCCCGGAGCAGCAGCGCGTCGCCGAGGGCGATCTCCGCCGGCACATAGCCGCTGAGCGCGTCGTGGGCCGACGTCTGGTCGGTGACCAGGTCGAACCGCTCGCCGGCGGCGGCCCAGGCCGGCTCGATCTCGGCCGCGTTGCCGACGAGGGCGATCGAGACGGCCTCGCCGCGCCCCGCCGCCTCACGGGCCCAGGCGAGCCCCTCGGCGGGGTCCGAGGTCAGTCGGTCGACGTAGCCGATCTCGAGCCGCCGCCTGGCGCGCGCCTCGTCCACCTCGATCGCGAGGCAGACGCCCTCGTTCATGGTCACGGCCAGCGGTTGCGCGCCGCCCATGCCGCCGAGACCCGCCGTCAGGGTCACGGTCCCGCGCAGCGTGCCGCCGAAGTGCTGGCGCGCCGCCTCGGCGAACGTCTCGTACGTCCCCTGGAGGATCCCCTGCGTCCCGATGTAGATCCACGACCCGGCGGTCATCTGACCGTACATCATCAGGCCGGCTCGCTCGAGCTCGCGGAAGACCTCCCAGGTCGCCCACTTGCCGACGAGATTGGAGTTGGCGATGAGGACGCGCGGCGCCCACGGGTGCGTCCGCATCACCCCGACGGGCTTGCCGGACTGGACGAGCAGGGTCTCGTCCGATTCGAGACGACGGAGCTCGCGGACGATGGCGTCGAAGGCGGCCCAGCTGCGCGCGGCGCGGCCCGTGCCGCCGTAGACCACCAGGTTGTCCGGGTCTTCGGCGACCTCGGGATCCAGGTTGTTCATGAGCATCCGCAGCGCCGCCTCCTGCTCCCAGCCGCGGCAGGTGAGCTGCGGGCCGCGAGGAGCGCGGACGGGACGGGCGCCGACGAGGGTCATCGCCAACTAGCCTACTGCGCCAGCCCGCCCACCACGAGCTCGCCGAAGTGGGCGGGTCCGGCCGCCGTGATCGACACGATCAGCGTCGGGTCGGCCAGCTGGACGTGATACGTCTGCGCGTCGCCGGCGCACGTGCCGACGAAGACCGTCCGGCCCGCGATCGAGGCTCGCGACGGCTGACCCTTGACGCCGCCGGCCACGGCGCAGGCGCCCTGGTCGTAGGTCGCACGCCAGTTCGCGAACCACGCGTCGCTGAAGACGCCGGGTCGGAGGCGGATCACGCTGACGATCGCGAGGTCGTCGGCGGTCGAGCTTCCGGGGCGAATCGCGAGCGCGACCGCGATCGCCCTCGCCGATTCAGCGACCGTCGGGTCGGCGGCGATCTGGGCGGCGGTCGCCGGGTCGGCCTCGAGCGGGACGCCGGCGACCTGGGCGGGCAGGACATGCAGGAGACTCGCGTCGACGGCGAGCCCGGTGCCGGATCCCGCGGAGCCGGCCGAGGAGGCGGGCGTGGCGGCCGGCGGCGGCGAACCTCCGGCCGATCCCGGCGGTGACGCGGACGGAATCAGGACGGAGCCGGTGGGGGCCGCGGTGCCCGCCGCGAACGGTCCGCAGCCGCCGATCGCGAGGACCACGGGCACCAGCACCGCGGCGAGCCGGACGACGCCCGACGCCGTCCTCACCCGAGCTCGCGGCGCATGACCGGGAAACGCTCGTCATCGATGGCCCGCGCGAACCCGGCCGATTCCCAGAACTCGGCCGTCGCCGCACTGGTCGCGTCGGCCGCCGCGCCGGCCGTCGGGTAGGTCTCCACCGCGGTGAAGCCCCGCCCGGCGAGATCGGCGCAGACGGCCTCCACGAGTCGATGCGCAAGTCCCAGCCGGCGGGCGTCGGCCGTGGTGGCGATGCAGGTGATGACCGCCGGCAGCGGCGAATCGGGGAGCGCCGGGTACAGGTCGCGCGTCCGTTGCGCCCGGGGATACGCGGTCAGCGGCCCGAACTGCGCGTAGACCTGCGGGCGATCGTCGCGTAGCAGCACCTTGGCGTAGCTGCCCACCACGCCCAGGCCGCGTCCCAGCAGCTGGAGCTTGCGAGGCGCGTCGGCGGCCACCGTCGGCCGCTTGGGCGCGGCCGGCGCGAACGGGTTGTCGGGCACCGCGTCGTCGTCGTCCTCGCCGGGCGTCAGGAACGGGTTTCGGGGCGTGGCCGCGGCGAACGGGTTGGGCGCCGCCGGCTTCGCCTGGAGGTCGGCGAGGAACGGATTTGCCGGACGTGCCCGCGCGGGCGGGGCCCCCGCGTCCGGGGCTGCGGAACGGGACGGCTCGAGCCAGGCCAGCCGCGCCGCCTTCGAGCCGCGGTCGGCGTCCTCCCAGTAGTCGCAGGTCCGGTGGTCGAATCCCGGATCGGCACACGGCGGGATCAGGCCGAAGCCGGCCGCGTCCACGACGTCCACCACCCGGATCGCGTCCATCAGTCCGGGAGTCTAAGGCTCGCGTGATGACGCGGCAGCCCGGCGACGTTGGTATGGTTGCCGGGTCGGTGGGGAGGAGGACGATGGACGAGCCGATCACGCGCAACGCGTACGCGATCCTCGGCGTGACGCCCGACAGCGACGACGCCGCGATCGCGGCCGCCTACCGGATCCTCGCCCGCCGCTATCACCCCGACCTCGCCGGCGACGCCGCAACCGGACGGATGATCTGGGTCAACGCCGCGTTCGAGCGGCTGCGCACTCCCGAGCGGCGGGCCGCGTACGACCGCGAGCTCGAGCGCAACGGGGGCGTGCCGACGCCGCTGCGCCCCGAACCCGACGGCACCGCCGCCGCCGGACCACCGCCGGGCCGGCCATCCGGGTCCGTGCTCGGGTTCGGACGACACCTCGGCTGGTCGATCGGCGAGATCGCGCGGGCCGACCCCGGGTATCTCGTCTGGCTCGAGGAGCGCCGCGAGGGCCGGCCCTACCTCGACGAGATCGACCGGACGCTGCGCGCGATCGGGTACCGCGTCGATCGCGAACGGCCTCGGCCGGAAACGCGCCGCCGCTAGGCCGCCGCGCCTGTCGGTCGGGTGGCCCGCCTTCCGGGGCGATCCGCTCCGGGCGATTCCCAGCGATCCGGCGTTGCTACCCGGCGAGGTCGACCAGCACCCCGTCGTGGACGATCGACGTCGCCTCCGCGATGTCCGGCCCGGGCTCACGGTCGGCGTCGAGGTGGCGGACCCGGGTGCGGATCCGCGACAGCGCTTCAGCGACGCCGGCGCCGGGCGAGGCACCCCGACCCTCGGGCCGTGCCAGCCGCAGATCGAGCGCCTGCGCGGCCACAAGGAGCTCGATCGCCAGGATCCGCTCGACGTGCTCGAGTACCGAGCGGGCATGGCGCGCCGCCACGGAACCCATCGAGACGTGGTCCTCCTGGTTGGCGCTGGTCGGGATGGAATCGGCCGATGCCGGATGCGCCAGGACCTTGTTCTCGGATGCGAGGGCAGCCGCCGTGTACTGGTAGATCATCATCCCCGAGTCGACGCCGGATGAAGCACCCAGGAACGCCGGCAGCCCGCCGTTGAGCCGAGCGTCGACCAGCAGGGCGGTTCGCCGTTCGCTGATCGATCCGAGCTCCGCGAGGGCCAGCTTGGCGAAGTCGAGCGCGAGTGCGATCGGCTCGCCGTGGAAGTTCCCGCCGCTGATCACCATGCCGCCGCCGGTGGCCAGCGCCTCGGGATCTACGCCACCCCCGCCGGGGAAGACCAGCGGGTTGTCCGTCGCGCTGTTGAGCTCGATGTCGAGGACGCGGCGGAGGTGGTCGAGGGCGTCGCGGACGGCGCCGTGGACCTGCGGCACGCAGCGGAGCGAGTAGGGATCCTGGACCTTGTGCGGCAGCCCGTGGTGGCGCCGCTGGAGGTCGCTGTCGCGCAGCAGGTGGCGCAATTCGGCCGCCACGGCGACCTGGCCCGGGTGCGGCCGCGCGAGCTGGTACGCCGCCGCGAACGCGACGTCCGTCCCGAGGAGGGCCTCCACGCTCATCGCCGCCGCCACGCTGGCGGTCCTCGCCAGTCGGTCCGCATCGGCCAGGAGCAGCGCCCCGATCGCGCCCATCATCTGGGTACCGTTGAGCAGCGCGATGCCCTCTTTGGCCTGGAGCACGAGCGGTTCGAGCCCGGCCTCGCGGAGCGCGATCAGGGCCGGCACGACCGAGCCCTGAAACTCGACCTGGCCACGCCCGATCAGCGGCAGCGCGAGGTGGGCGAGCGGCGCGAGGTCGCCCGACGCGCCCAGGCTCCCCTGCTCCGGCACGACCGGATGGATGCCAGCCTCCAGGAACGCCAGCAGCCGGTCGACCAGCAGCGGCCGGCACCCGCTGTGCCCGAGCGACAGGGTGTTGGCCCGCAGCAGCAGCATCGCCCGGACGACCTCGCGCGGGAAGGGCGGCCCGACCCCCGCCGCGTGGCTCATCAGGACGTTCTCCTGGAGCCGTTCGCTGTCCGCGGCCGGGATGGAGATGTTGGCGAGGTCGCCGAACCCGGTCGTCACGCCGTAGACGACGGCGCCGGAGGCGACCAGCGCCTCGACCAGGTCGCGGGCCTCCTGCATCCGGTCGCGGGCGGAGGGATCGAGCATGGCGCGCGCACCGCGGCGGGCGACGGCCTCCACGTCGGTGATCGTCATGGCCGCCCCGGTCAGGACGATCGGCTCGGTCTCGGCACCGGCGGTTCGACCCGGTTCGTCGTTCGGGATCTGGTGGCTGCTCACCGTGCCGAGGATAGTCGGCTATGCTGCGCGCCGCCCACCCTGCAGCGCCGAGAGGTTCGCGTGTTCGCGTTCATCGACCAGGTCGTAATCCCTTTCCTCAACAGCCTGTACGGCGCGGTCGGCTATCTCGGGGTCCTCGTGGCGATGACCATCGAGTCGGCGATGGTGCCCCTTCCCTCGGAGCTGATCCTCCCCTACGCCGGGTTCCTGGTCTCGGACCCGAGCCAGCTCGAGCCGCTCACCAACGGACCGTGGGGGTTCTGGATCGTGGTCGTCGCGGCGACCGCCGGCAACACGCTCGGCTCGCTCATCGCCTACGCGATCGGGGCGTACGGCGGCCGGCCGTTCCTCGAGCGCTACGGCCGCTACCTGCTGATCCGGCCCCACGAGATCGAGCTTGCCGACCGCTTCTTCGCCGACCACGGCGCGGCGACCGTCTTCGTCGGCCGGCTGCTCCCCATCGTCCGGACGTTCATCAGCTTCCCGGCCGGCGTGGCCCGGATGCCGCTTGGCCGGTTCGTCGTGTACTCGACCGCGGGCGCGCTCATCTGGTCGACGCTGCTGCTTTACGCGGGCACGGTCCTCGGCGAGAACTGGACCGACATCCGGCACGCGCTCCAGCCGTTCGACCTGCTGATCGCTGTGGGCGTGGTGGCACTTGTCGTGCTGTTCGTCTGGTGGCGGCTGGGGATGCCGGGGCGACGGCGCGGGAGCGGCGCAACGAGCTAGGGATGTCCGGGCAGCTCCCCGTGCGGCCGCTCGGCTCGCGGCCGCTCGGTGCGGAAGGCCCGATAGAGCAGCAGGTCGTACGCGATCTTGAGGCCGCCGGCCAGGTAGAACGGGACCGAGGCGAAGGCCGCGCTGGACACGAGGACCGACGAGATCGACGGCGAGATCGCGGCCCCGGTCGTCCGGGCGATCCCCGTCACGCCGGCCGCCGCGGAGCGCTCGTCGGGGTCGACCACGGACATCACATAGGACTGGCGGGTGGGGACGTCCATCTGGCTCAGGCTGAACCGGAGCAGGAGGACCGCGATCGCCAGCGGGAGCGTGGGCATCAGCGGCACCAGGATGAGCAGCACGTTTGACGGGATGTGCGTGAAGACCATCGTGTTGATCAGCCCGATGCTCCTCGCGATCCGCGCCGCCGACAGCGATGAGACTGCGGACAGCAGGTTCGCGAAGAAGAAGATCGTGCCGAGAAGGCCCGGCTCCACGCCGTACTGGAGGTGGAACCAGTAGGCCATCAGGCTGAGTGGGATGAAGCCGCCGGCGAAGGCGTCGATCGAGAACAGCGCCGACAGCCGGAGCACGATCGATCGCGAGCGCCCGAGCCCGAGCCGGCGCCGGATGCCGTCGTCGGCGACCCTCGCCGGCGCCTCGATCGCGGCGGGCAGGCGGCTGAAGCC
Organism: Chloroflexota bacterium; assembly: GCA_016200745.1. Taxonomy (GTDB): domain Bacteria; phylum Chloroflexota; class Limnocylindria; order Limnocylindrales; family CSP1-4; genus SPCO01. The sequence goes on from JACQEF010000086.1 coordinate 8,853, forward strand.
GGCCGCCATCGCCAGCCCGATCAGCGCGTAGCCGATCACGATCGCCCGGTAGGCCGCCACCCTGGCGCGCCCGCCGTCGATCAGCACCTGGCTCACGATCCCCGCCCCGAGCGCCCCGGTGGCCGTCGCCACGTAGCCGGCCAGGTTGTACCAGGCGAACGTGGCGGTCCGGCGAGCGTCCGGCGTCGTCTGCGACAGGCCCGCCTGCTCGACGGCCAGGAACGGCCCGACCTCGTTGCCGGTCGGCGAGATCACGCCGATCGTGGCGGCCACGATCAGCAGTGGCGGCCAGCTCGTCGCGGCAAAGACCAGCCCGGCGCCGGCCATCAGGAGCGCCCCGGCAACCAGGACGCGACGTCGCCCGATGCGATCGGCATTCGTGGTCAGCCACAGCGAGATCAGCGTGTCGCCGACGAGGGTCAGCGTGAGGACGATCCCGATCGTGAGCGGATCGAGGCCGAGCGCCGCCAGGTACAGGACGAGCACGACGGCCAGGAACCCGTACCCGAACATCCGGAGGATGCGCATCGCGAACAGCAGGCGGCCGTTCGCGTCGAGCCCTCGTAGGCTGGCGGCCAGGCCGGCATCCTCGGGAGCGTGGGACGTGGCCATGCTCAGGCGAGTCTACGGGCCGGCGTGGGGACGTGGCGGCTTGCGGGACCGTCTGCGAGAATGCCGGCCATGACAGCCGATCGCCACGCCGACGACGCGCCCGGCCACGAGGGCGCGGTCGCCCATCATCTGCCCGACGACCACGCGCACACGGACGAGGCGCTCGGCCCGATCGACACCGCGGTCTGGCTGGCGGGAGCGGCCGGGGTTGCCGTCGGGCTCGTCATCGCGGCGGCCTTCGCCCTGTCGACCGGCGCCATCGGCTAGGCGCGGTTCCGCCGGCGCTAGAAGAGCCCGACGACGTTCCCGTCCGCGTCGATATCGATCTTCTCGCCGCCCGGGCGGGACGGCAGCCCAGGCATCGTCCGCGTCTCCCCGCACAGCGGCGTGATGAATCCCGCGCCAGCCGAGAGGCGAACCTCGCGGATCGGAACCCGGAATCCGGTCGGGCGGCCCTTCAGCGCCGCGTCGTGGCTCAGGGAGTACTGCGTCTTGGCCATGCAGATCGGCAGGTGGCCGTAGCCCAGCTCCTCGAACTGTCGGAGCGACTTGGCCGCCGCCGGCAGGTAGTCCACGCCGTCGGCGCCGTAGACGCGGGTGGCGATCGCGTCGATCTTGTCGGCGAGGGGCAGGTCGTCCGGGTACAGCAGCCGGAAGGCGGCCTCGCCGCTCTCGCAGGCGGCCCAGACCGCCTCGGCCAGGGCCGCCGCGCCCTTGCCGCCGTCGACGAAGTGCGTCGCCACCACCGCGTCCCGCGCGCCCGCGGCCAGCGACACCTCGCGAATCGCCTCGACCTCGCCTTGCGTGTCGGTCGGGAACGAGTTGATGGCCACGACCGCGGGAACGCCGAAGATCCGGACGTTCTCGATCTGTTTCGCGAGGTTGTCGGCGCCACGCCGGACCGCCTCGACGTTCTCCTCGAGCAGGGCCGGATCGAGCGGCTTGCCGGCCACGATCCTGCCCACCCCGCCATGCATCTTGAGCGCCCGGACGGTGGCGACCACGACGGCCGCGTCGGGGGCGAGACCCGAGGCGCGGCACTTGATGTCGAAGAACTTCTCGGCGCCCATGTCGGCGCCGAAGCCCGCCTCGGTGCAGACGATGTCGTTGGTGACGAGCGCCAGCCGGTCGGCGATGATCGAGTTGTTGCCGTGGGCGATGTTCGCGAACGGGCCGGCGTGAACGAACGCGGGGCCGCCCTCGAGCGTCTGGAGCAGGTTCGGCTTCAGCGCGTCACGGAGGAGCACGGTCATCGCCCCGGCCACGCCGAGGTGCTCCGCGGTGACCGGCGCCCCATCCATCGTCGTCGCCAGGACGATCCGGCCGAGCCGCGTGCGCAGGTCCTGCAGGTCGGTCGCGAGGGCCAGGACCGCCATGACCTCGGACGCCACCGTGATGACGAACTCGGTCTCGCGCGGGACGCCGTCCTCGCGCCCGCCGAGCCCGATCACCACGTGGCGCAGGGCGCGATCGCTGATGTCGAGGACGCGCGGCCAGAGGATCCCGCGCGGGTCGATTCCCAGCGGATTCTTGTGGTGGAGGCTGTTGTCGAGGAACGCGCCGGCCAGGTTGTGCGCGGCCCCGATGGCGTGGACGTCGCCCGTCAGGTGGAGGTTGAAGTCCTCCATCGGGATGACCTGGCTGTAGCCGCCGCCGGCGGCGCCGCCCTTGATCCCGAAGACCGGGCCGAGCGACGGCTGGCGGATGTTGACCGCGGCCCGCCGGCCGATGTGGTTGAGACCCTGGGCGAGCCCGACCGAGGTCGTCGACTTGCCCTCGCCGAGCGGCGTGGGCGTGATCGCCGTGACCAGCACGTACTTGCCTCGCGGTCGTTCCGCCTCGAGCCGGCGGATCGCCTCGAGCGTGACCTTGGCCTTGGTCGGCCCGTACAGCTCGAGCTCGCCGTCGGCGATGCCGAGGTCCCGCGCGACGTCCAGGATCGGCCGCGGCGTGACGGATCGGGCGATCTCGAGGTCGGATGGGAAGCTCATCGGTCTCCTCGGCTGGTCATGGTCGGGCGGGGTTGACGGTCGGGACGGGTGGCGGGTCGGTCAGGGCCGGTCGATCGCCGGCACGGCGACGGGTGACTGGAGCGGCCACTGCCGCTCCGCGGCACGGATGAGGTGGGTCAGCAGCAGGGCGTTGGTCAGCGGGCCGACGCCGCCGGGCACCGGGGTGATCGCCGAGGCCACCGCCCGCGCCGATTCGAAGTCCACGTCTCCCACGATCCGGCCGTCGACCAGGTTGATGCCGACGTCCACCACGACAGCACCGGGCCGGAGCATCGCCCCGGTCACCAGGCCCGGTACGCCCGCCGCCACCACCACGATCTCGGCCCGCCGGACGTGGCCGGCCAGGTCGCGAGTCCGGGAGTGGCAGACGGTGACGGTGGCGTCCTCCCGGACCAGCAGGAACGCCGCCGGCATCCCGACGACAGCGGATCGTCCGATCACCACCGCGTCCCGACCCTCGATCTCGATCCCCGATCGCCGAAGGATCTCCACGGCCGCGTGGGCCGTCGCCGGCAGGAACCCGTCGTAGCCCAGGCGCAGCAGCCCGGCGTTGAGCGGGTGGATGCCGTCGATGTCCTTGGCCGGATCGATCGCGTCCACGACGGCTCGCAGCCGAATGGTCGGCGGGAGCGGCATCTGGACGATGACCCCATCGACGGTGGCGTCGGCGTTGAGCGCGCGCAGCGCGTCGGTCACCAGGGCCTCGGTGGCCTCGCCCTCGAGCTCGACGAACCCGGCGTCGATCCCGACCTTGGCGCAGCCGCGCAGGATCCGCTCCAGGTAGACCGTCGAGGGCGCGTCGCGGCCCACGATCACCACCCGGAGACCGGGCGCTCGCCCGCGCGTCGCCGAGAACGTCGAGACATCCTCGGCGACGGCCGTGCGGATCTCCTCGGCGATCGCCCCGCCCTCGAGCAACCGGGCGCCCGAGGCCGTCATCGCGTCAGGCTCGGGCCGGCGCCGGGACCGGCTCGCGCGGTTCGCCGCTGCCGACCGCTTCCCGGGTCGATGCGGCCAGCCGCTCGACCTCGTGAGGCAGCTCGTCGACCCGATCCATCGTCTCCGTGGTGTAGTCGCCGTCGCCGACGCTGGGGAGGTTGACGAGGACGTTCGCGGCGGCACCGCGAGCTGCAGCCTCCCCGAGCAGGGCGGCCACGTTGAGGTCACTCGAGGCATTCCGGTTGCTGCGCCCGGCGAGCGCCTCGGCGGCGCCGACGAGCTCCACGCAGGCCGCCACGGCGAGGAGCGGGACGTCCGCCGCGTGTCGCGCGGCGGTGCGCAACGCGGCCGCCCGGATCTCTCGCTGCTCGTCGGTCTCCCGCGGCAGCTTCATCGCGAGCGCAAAACCGGCGTAGGCCAGCGCGTCATCGTCGGCGATCGCCAGGAACCGGTCGGCGAGATCGCGGCCGGTGTCGGCCGCCCAGGCGAGCAGCTCGGCATGCTGCGCATACCTCGGGCGATCCATCGACAGAGAGGCCACCATCGCCACGAGACCTGCCGCGAGGCTTGCCGCGACCGCCGAGGCGCTGCCGCCACCCGGGACCGGCGCGCCCGATGCCAGCTCCCCGACGAACTGATCGAGCGTCAGATCACGAAAGCGCGACCCGGTCGATGGCTCCACGCCCGAATTGTACGGATGCGATCGAGCGACAGTCGCGCAGGTTGCAGCGGGTGATGGCCGCCGCGCAAGCCGTCACGAATGGATCGAGTGAGCGAACGCGCGGAGCCGGCCAACTTGGGAGTCGGCCGGCCCAGGCGTCGGGAACGGGGCGGACGCGGTACCGGCGCGCCCGCCCCGCTTCCTGTGTGGCAGCGGAGGGAGGATGCCGCTGCCGGAACGATCTGCGAGTCAGGCGGCTCGGCGAACCTGGTCGTCAAGCCCGGTCACGGTCCATCGCCGCGACCGGTGCTGGTAGGTGAGGGTGACACGCGCGCGCGGCGTGTCGACCTCGAAGAGCGTTCGCGGGCCGGTGATCACCGGGTAGGCAGCCGCCTCCACGCGTACCGCGGCCAGACGGGTGATCGGCAACCGCTCGTTGCCCCACGTGATCTCCCGAGGACGACCGCTGAACCAGTTCGTTCGGACCTGGACCTGGACGGGTTCGACACGGATGAATCCCACGGTCGATGGCTCCTTTCCGGGGGCGCTGGGTCGTGTCGTCCGGGGCACTCGTCCGACAGAACGTCTGTTCGATTGCGACGCCAGCCTAGACCGAACAGGTGTTCGATGTCAAGCGTCGTCGGGCGGAATCTCTTCGGCGTCCGTGTCACCTACGCTGTCACGCCGGGCAGGCCGACCCGCGCCGCCGGTGTCGCCTGGCACGCCGGCCGGATCCGCGCGGCGCCCCAGCGCCCGCCGGTCCAGCGGGTTGCGCGGGTCACGCTCGAACGGCGCCGGCAGCCCGGCGCCCAGGAGCCGCGCGCGGGTGACGACGCGCTCGCCGTAGCGATGCCGGAGCGCGTCGGCGGCTTCCACGGCCCGCCGCCGGCGCGGCTCGCCCGACTCGAACAGCGACAGCTGCTGGCGCTCGCCGAGGTTCGACGCCGTGACGCCGAGGAGCCGGACCCGGATCCCGCGGACCTCGGGACGCGCCAGCTCGATCGCGGCGCGGAAGATCGGCTCGGTCATGTCGGTCGGTTCGGCCAGCGTCCGCTGGCGGGTGATCGTCCGGAAGCTCGAGTCCCGGATCTTGACCGTCACGGTCGAGGCGCGGACGCCGGCCGACCGGAGCCGTCCGGCCACCCCGTCGGCCATCCCGAGCAGCGTCCGCTCGATCGTCTCGGGATCGCTGGTGTCGTGGTCGAAGGTGTGCTCGTGGCCGACCAACTTGGCCGGATCGCCTTCGTGGACCGGATCGGGATCGATGCCGCGGGCCCGCTCGACCAGCGAGGACCCGTGCTTCCCGAACCTCCGCTCGACGAGGTCCGGCGGGAGCGCCGCAAGGTCACCGATGGTGCGGACGGCGTAGTCGGCCAGGACCTTCGCGGTCTTCTCGCCGACCCCCCACAGCCGCGAGATCGGCAGCGGCGCGAGGAATGCGGCCTCCTCGCCGGGCGCGACGACCACGAGCCCGTCCGGTTTGCGGAGGTCGGAGGCGATCTTGGCAACCAGCTTCGTGCTCGCGACGCCGACCGACGCCGTCAGCCCGACCTCCGCGCGGACGTCGTGCTTGACCTGCCGGGCGATCGCCGGACCGTCGCCGAACAGGGCAGCCGAGCCGGTCACGTCGAGGAACGCCTCGTCGATCGAGATCGGCTCGACCTGCGGCGTGAACCGCCGCAGGATCGCCATGACGTCGCGGCTGGCCGCCTGGTAGCGCCGGCCGTCGACCGGCAGGAACACCCCGTTCGGGCAGCGACGGTACGCCTCGCGGAGCGACATCGCCGAATGGACGCCGAAGACGCGCGCCTCGTAGCTGGCCGCCGACACGACGCCGCGCGAGTCCTCGCCTCCTGCCCCGCCGACGATCACCGGCCGGCCGCGGAGCTCGGGCCGGTCGCGCTGCTCGACCGCCGCGAAGAAGGCGTCGAGGTCGACATGCAGGATCGTGCGAAGGGTCACCGCCCTATGATCGTCCCCGTGCGTGCCCACCCGCTCGCGTGATGGATCGGCTCGGCCTCGGGGAACTGAGAGGGCGAATGCCGTCGTCCCTGCGCGAGGCCCTCTTCCTGTTCCTCCTGATGCGGATCAGCCTGTCTGTCTTCGCGCTGGCCGCCTCGTTCATGTTCCAGCTCCCGCCACCCTGTTTCCACAACGGCGTCGTTGATTGGACGTCGATGCCGGTGCTGTACTCCGATGGGATCGAAGGTCGCTTGCTCGGCGTGTGGCAGCGATGGGATGCGTGCTGGTACCTGCGAATCGCCACTTACGGCTACGAACCGGGCGAACCGGCTACGGCCTTCTTCCCACTCTACCCGCTCTCGGTTCGGGCCCTGGGCCCACTCTTTGGAGGGAATCTCGTGATCACCGCGCTGGCCGTCAGCGCCGTCGGATTCGTCGTTGCCATGACGATCCTGCATGCGATGGTCACTGCCGACCTAGATCGGGACACGGCCGACCGCTCCATCCTCTACCTCGCGATCTTCCCGACGGCCTTCTTCTTCTTTGCGCCATTCACGGAGTCGGTCTTCCTGGCGGCCGCCCTCGCCTCGATCTATTGCATGCGCACGCAGCGCTACGCGGGCGCTGTGGTGGCCGCCCTGCTTGCGGGGCTGACGCGCCCGCAGGGCGTGCTGCTTGCCATCCCGTTGGCCTGGGAAGCCTTCCTGGTCGTCCGCGCCCATCGCCTCGCTCCTGGGTTCCGGCAGGCGACGACGACGGCTGTTGGCGCAGTGGTTGCCGCTCCCCTCGGCTTCTTCCTCTTCGTCCTAGCCGGCAGTGCCGTGACGGGCGTCTCCCCGCTAGACGCCGAGAAACAGCATTGGGGGTACGCGAACGGCATGCCATGGGATGTCCTGGGCAACGCGTGGCGATGGATGACTGATCCCGCTAATTCGGCATTCGCGAACATCCAGGCATTAACTGGGTTCCATCTGCTCCTGATCTTCACGTTTGTCGTTCTTTTCCTGGTTGGCTTGCGCCGACTTCCCGCGACGTACTCGTTATATGTCGCTCCGCAGCTCCTTCTGATCATGACGGGCAGCCCTGCCACGCCGCTGGAATCGGCCTCCCGCTTCATGCTGGCCATGTTCCCCATCTTCGCGATCATGGGCCTACTTGGGCGGCGCCGCTGGGTCCACACCAGCTGGTTGGTGGCATCGGTCCTGGGACTCGGGCTGCTGCTGGTCGCGTTCCTTCAAAATGCCCCGGTCGGCTGAGCCCATGGCGAGCGAGGAACTGGCCGCGATCGTGGCCGACCCAGATGGAGCCGGCGTCGATACCGGCGCCGTCGGTGGCTACGATCGTTCGCGCCCGGATCGTCCGGGACGCGTCAGGTCCACGATCCGTGGCATCGGCCCGTGGTTGCCATTGATGCTCGTAGCGTTTGCCCTGTACACCTGGCGGGTCGACACGAATCCACCGGGCTTCTACCTCGATGAGGCGTCGATCTCGTACAACGCCTACACGATCTCGGTCGACGGGCGAGACGAGCACGACAAGGCGTGGCCGCTGTTCTTCCAGACCTGGGATCCGTCGGTCGCCGTCAACCCGGCCTACGTCTACCTGCTGGCGCTCGTGTTCAAGATCTTCGGCCCGAGCATCCTCGCCGCTCGGCTTCTGAGCGCGACCGTCGGATTCGCGGCTGCGGTCCTGCTGGGGATCGTGGCCGGGCGGGCCACAGGCCGGGCGTGGGTCGCCTGGATCGTCGCCGGTTCGGCGTTGACCATGCCCTGGCTGTTCCAGGTCAGCCGCCTCGTGTTCGAGGTATCACTATTCCCGCTCGTCCTTGTGCTGGTCCTCCTGGTGATCCAGCGCATCCACGCCAGGCCGCGGTGGTCGCCTTGGGGGATCGTGGCCCTGGGCGGCCTCCTCGGCTTGCTCACCTACACGTATACGATCGGCCGGCTGCTGGGACCGCTCTTCGCGTTCGGGTTGATCGTGTTCGCGTCTCGGGCGCGGGCACGGTCGATCTTCGCGACGTGGATGGTCTTCGGGATCACGCTGCTCCCGGCGCTGGCCTTTAACGTCGCCAACAGCGGTGCACTCAGCGCCCGCGCCGACCTCCTCGGCTACATCCGACCGGGCATGTCGGTGATCGACATCGGGGCGACCTTCCTCAACCACCTGCTGGCGAACGTCGACCCTCGCCAGATGCTGCTGCTCGGCGATCCGAACATTCGCCACCACGTCCCCGTCATGGGTAGCGTGCTCGTGGCGACGTTCGCCCTGGCCCTGATCGGCGTGGACCGAATCGTACATGGCGGCTACCGCGATCCCTGGACGCGGTACGTCGTGTACGGCCTCCTCGCGTCGCTCGTCCCCGCGTCGCTCACCATCGACGACTTCCATACGCTGCGTCTGATCGCGTTCCCCGTCTTCCTGCTGCTAGTGACAGCGATCGGGATCGGGAGCCTCGCCGGCCGGACCGGGTGGCGCGGATATGTGGTGCCCGGACTGGTGGTCCTGACGGCCGCCCAGGCACTGGTCTTCCAGGTCCAGTTCTGGCGCTTCGGTCCCGATCGAGGTGGCGCGTTCGACGCCGCGTTCCCCGGCGTCTTCCGCGCCGCGCTGGCCGCGGGCGCGTCGCCGATCTACCTGCGTGACCGAGGCGATCTCCCGGGCTATATCGAGGCCTACTGGTACGGGACGCTGATCGGGCTGGACCGCTCGTCGTTCGTTCGGCTGCGTAGCGACGAGATTCCGCCGGCGGGGGCCATCGTGCTCGGAACGGACACCAACTGCGGGGCATGCGAGGTGCTCGCACGGGAAGGTGACTACATCGCCTTCAGGGCCGCGGCGTCAACCGGTGCGGGCCTCATCCCGAACTCGGACTTCGAAGCGATCGGGTCCACCCAGCTTGAGGCGTTCGGCGCCCAGATCTACGGGTGGTCTGCATCACCGGACACGGCGCTGTTCGCGGACGGGGCACGGACCGACGGTGCCCACCTAGTCCTGCGCCACGTCAGCGACACGACCACCACCAAGCAGACGGATTCGGCGACGGTTGCGATCACGCCCGGGGCTTCGCTGCTGCTCCACGGCTTCGTTCGAGCCGGTCGCTCGAACCAGTCCCCGGCGAGGGCCACGATCGCCCTCGTCGAGCTCGGTGCCGATCACCGCTTCGTTACCTGGCACCCTCAGACCGTGGATCTCGACCCATCCACCGACTGGCAGGAGGAGCATCTGGGCCCGATCCAGCTCGATCCGCGGACGGCGTTCGTCAGCGTGTCCTGGTATCTCGAGCCAGGCGGCAGCGTCGGCGACGAAGTCGAGATCGACGACATCACGGTCGACTACGCTCGTTGACCGTCGTGAACGGCCGTCGGCGTCAGCCGGCAAACGGCAGGCGCTTCCGGGCTTCCTCCACGTCACGCTGGAGCTCCTCCTGCAGGAGGTCCACCAGCACGCCACTCCGATAGCGCCCGGTCGCCCAGTTCCAGCGGATCGTGGCGATGTCGCGGAATGCCGTCATGGAGTCGTGGACGACACGCACCGAACTCGGCGCGTTCCGCTCCAAACGGACGGGGATCCGCTTCACGTCGAGGCGGTATTTGAGGAGCAGGTAGATGAGCTCGACGTCGATCGCGAAACCGCGGATGCGCGAGAGCCGGAAGACCTCCCGGCCGACGTCACCACGGAACAGCTTGAAGCCGCACTGCGTGTCGTAGATCCCGCCCGTGACCATCGTCCGGAACGAGAAGCTGGCGAACTCCGAGATGGCCGTCCGCAGCAGGCCGGTGCTGGCATAGGCGGACCCAGGCAGGGTCCGGTCGCCGATGACGGCGTGGTAGCGCCGGTCCCGGATGTACGAGATCGCGAGCGGCAGCGATTCGGTGCCGTATGGCAGGTCGGCGTCGGTGAAGCCGCAGATTGCGCCGGTCGTGGCCGCCATCCCGGCCCGCAGGGCGGCGCCCTTGCCGCCGTGGGGCAGGCGCAGGACCCGGGTTCGCTCGTCGGTGCCTACGGATTCCGCCGTGCCGTCCGTGCTCCCATCGTCAGCGACGACGATCTCGCCATCGATGCCGGCCCGGGCGAAGAACTTGCGGACCCGGAGCACGTTGTCATTCACGTACGCCACGCTGTTGAAGGCCGGCATCACCAGCGATACCGCGGGCCGCGTCATGTCGACTCCACCTCGCCGGGCGGCGCGTCCGCAGATTCGGCGATCGCGCCCGGACGGACATGGAGCGCCCAGATCGAGACCAGCCCGATCAGTGCCGGCGGGAAGGTGGTCAGGATCCGCATCAACAGGATGGTCGCCAGGCCCTGCTCACGGGTGAAGCCGAGCCCGCTGATGATGGCCACGCCCACGAACTCGTACGTCCCGATGGCGCCGGGCGCCGCGGGAATGGCCAATGACAGGGCGATGCCGCTCAGGAAGAGGACCGTCTGGATCGGGCTGAGGCTCACGCCCAACGCCTGCAGAACCGCCCACGCCACGAGGGTGGCGGTCGTCGCAAGCATCGCGGTGAGCCCGAGGAACGCTCCGCCCGAACGGAGGTGGCGGAACGCCCCGGCGCCTGCCGAAAGCCGCCGGATGATCCCTAGCACGGCGCCAGCCAGGCGAGTCGACGCGAGGGCCGTCCGCGTGATCGCCAGCCAGCCGACGATCGCCGCGACCAGGCCGGCGCCGACCAAGCCAACGGCGTAGATCGTCAGGTCACGGAGTTCGGACGTGCTCGCCACGACGAGGCTGGAGAGGATCGCCAGACCGAGGAACGTGAGGCCGTCGCTGACGCGCTCGATCAGGATGGTTCCGAAGATCGACAACCGTGGCACCTTGAACGTGTCGGCCGCCAGGACCGCCCGGGCGATGTCCCCAAGCCGGGCCGGCAGCACGAAGTTCGCCGCGAACCCGAGCGTGAGATAGCCGAACGCCAGGCGGTAGGGTGGCGGCGCGGCCGCATCCTCCATGGCCCGGAGCAGGACGTGCCAGCGGAGCGCCCGCAGGCACAGGTCGATCAGCACGATGACCAGGGCGACGGCCAGCCAGGCCGGCGCCGCGTGCCCGATCGCGTCGGCGGCCTTGCCCAGATCGACGTTGCGCAGCGTGACAACGAGGAAGACCGCGCTGATCACGACCCCCACCAGGAGCCGGAGCAGCGCGGAGCGCCGAGCGGGCATTCGCTACTCCTTGGGGATGTCCGACCGGACGTAGAGTGCGAGATCGACGCCGGGCCGGAGGTTGTACTGGCGCACCAGGTCGTACCGGCCCGCGATCTTCGGCGCGAGCTCGGCCTCCTGGTTGACGTTGGCCACGATCATCGCCTCCTGCGTGTCGACGATCTGACCGAAGAAGCCGGCACGCGGGTAGTCGCGGAAGTACCA
>JACQEF010000110.1 GCA_016200745.1 Chloroflexota bacterium
GGTCAGCAGCTGCGGCCCGATTGCTCGGGTCTCTCGCTGCCAAGTTGGTCATGGCCTGTCACGTCGTGGCGCACCGCGTCATGGCCGGGGGACGCGCCCGCCGCGGCGGCCACACGTGCCGGTGGGGCCCCATCGAGCGGCATGCCCCACATCGGGTACCAGCGCGCCTGGTCGGGTTCGATCGGGAGTTCACGGCCGAGCGCGGCCGCAAGCTGGAGCTCGTGCGCCGTGTCGCGGGTCGCAGCATCAGGCTGCGGCACGAAGGGGTAGAACCCGGCACGCTTGAAGTTGTACAGCCAGTAGACGTGCCGTTCAGCGGACCCCCGGAAGCCGAAGGCGGCCGCGAGCACCTGGTCGCCGAAGCCCGCATCACGCAACTCGATGCCGACGCTGTACGCCGTCGAGACGAGGTCGGCGAGCGAGTCGTCGGCGAGGATCACCCAGCGGTAGCCGTAGCTGTCGGTCCGCTCCGAGATCGTCGCGCCGGTCTCGCGGCCGGCGATCTCGAGGAGGCCCGCCAGGTCCGCGTCCGCACGGCGGTACGCCTCCGAGTCGATCGGGCGAATGACGAGTCCGGCTTGACCGGTCGAAACGAGGCCCAACTCGGCCTCGAGCGTGATGGCGGCCGTGGACAGCGCGATGAGCTGCTCCTCACGGGAAGGCGGGCGCCGGGTCGTACCGAACAGCGTGCCCAGAATGCTCATCGCTCCAGGCCCTCGGCTTCGAGCCGGCGGAGCTGGGCCAGGCGATCTTCGAGCGACGGATGGGTCGCCAGGATCCCGATGAACGATCTGCGACTGAACGCCGGCACGAGCATGAGTGCGCTGGCGGACTCGACTGACCGCAGGTCTGCCTCCGGGATCCGTTCCATCGCGCCGCTGATCTTGACCAGCGCCGAGGCGAGTTGGGACGGTGCCCCGGTCATGATCGCGGAGCCTCGGTCCGCGGCGAGCTCCCGGTAGCGGGACAGGGCGCGGATCAGGAGGAAGCTGATCAGCCACACGACGATCGAGACGAGATAGACGACGATGATGCTCGGGCGCCCGTTGTCCTCGCGGTCGTCCCCGCCCGCAAGACCGAGCCAGAAGCCCATCTGGACGATGAACGCGGCGACCGTCGCAAATACGGCCGCCATCGTGAGCACGGCGGCGTCACGGTGACGCACGTGCGAGAGCTCGTGGGCCAGGACCGCGTCGAGCTCGGGCCCGTCGAGCCTTGACAGAAGTCCCGTCGTCACCGCGATGACCGAGTGCGATGGATCGCGGCCGGTGGCCAGCGCGTTCGGGGTGTCTGCGTCGATGATGGCAACCCTCGGGATGGGCAGGTCGAACTGGGCGGCGAGTCGCTCGATCCGATCGACCAGCTCGGGGGCCTCGGTGCGGTCGACCACCCGAGCGCGCATGGCCGCGAGGACGAGGCGGTCGGAATAGAAGTATTGGGCGATCGCGAGACCAGCCACGACGATCGCGATCAGGAAGACGCTGCCACCCGCCGCCCACAGGACGGTCACGAACACCGCGTAGACAGCCGCAAGGAGGAGCATGGTGAGGCCGATCCGAGCGGTGAGGCCGGGATCGGCGGGAAGGGATGGGCTGGCGGAAGGCCCGGCTTTGAAGCGAGTCATGTCCGGATCGTCAGACCCGGACATGAGGAACGGATGAGGCCCAGCTTGGAGCCCGCTCAGAGAGACACATGCCGGTCGGAACGGAGGCTCCGCGATCGTGCTGCTGGCAACATCGGACCCGGTCGCGTCGTTTCGTCGCGCGACGGCAAGCGTGCTCGAGAAGGTCGAGCTTGGTGACGACACGGGTCGGCAGGCCGCCGCCGGAGGGCCATCACTCCAGAAGCCCGGGGCCGGCGCGCCGATCGCGTGACCGTTTGTCAACCCCGATCCTGGCGCCGCTCGCCTCGAGCAGCCCGCGCTGCCGCATCCACTCGTCGTCATAGAGCTTGGACAGGTAGTTGCGCCCGCTGTCGGGCAGGATGACGACGACGACCGCCTCCGGACCCGTGCCCGCCTCGGCGAGCTCTCGTGCCAGCCTGAGCGCGGCGACCGTCGCGGTGCCGCACGATTCGCCGGCAAGAATCCCCTCTTCGCGAGTGATCCGGCGTGCCATGCGGAATGCGTCGCGGTCCGACACGCGGATCCAGCGATCGACGACGGCCGGGTCGAAGGTCGCCGGAAGGAAGTCCTCGCCTACGCCCTCGGTCAGGTAGGGCCGAGCCGTGTCGCCGGACAGCACGCTCCCCTCCGGATCGGCACCGACCACGACCAGTTCGGGTTTGCGCGCCTTCAGGAAACGGGCGGTCCCGCTGATCGTGCCACCGGTCCCGGCGCTCGCCACCAGATGCGTGATCCGCCCGGCGGTCTGTCGCCAGATCTCCGGTCCGGTCGTCGCTTCGTGTGCGGCGGGGTTGGCCGGGTTCCAGTACTGGCCCGGGGAAAACGCCCCAGGAATGTCGCGGGTCAGGCGCCGCGCGACGGAGTAGTAGCTCTCAGGCGATTCGGGTGGCACGTCGCTCGGGCAGACGATGACCTCGGCGCCGTAGGCGCGGAGCAGCGCCCGCTTCTCGGTCGACTGCTTGTCGGCCATGACGAAGATGCAGCGGTAGCCGCGCAACGCGGCCGTCATCGCGAGCCCGTGACCCGTATTGCCGGAGGTGGGCTCCACGATCGTCCCGCCCGGGCGAAGGGAGCCGTCCCGCTCGGCCGCGTCGATCATCGCCGCGCCGATGCGATCCTTGACCGAGCCGCCCGGGTTCAGCATCTCGAGCTTGGCCAACACGAGTGGCTGGCCTTCGACGGGGCCCAGACCACGCGTGATCCGGTTCAGGCGCACGAGCGGCGTCCGCCCCACGAGGTCGAGGATCGAATCGGCGTATTCCATCGCTTGGGCGTCACGGGACTGTGGGGCGGCGAGGGTGGCGATCATCGTCCGTTCCGTTCCTGTGACTCGCCGTCCTCGGCCCCGGACGGGACGGTGATGCCCTGGGGCTCCGGGGCGGGAACACGGACCGATACGGGCGCGGTTGCCTGAACGTCCCGCGCCAAGCCAGCCACCCGTAGCGTCACCAGGACGTATGGGCGGACGAGCCGGCCCGGCAGCACCTGGCGCTTGATCGCCGCAGGGTCCAGGCCCGCGCGGACTGCGAACGTCCGCAGCTCGGATGCGCTGTACGCCGCGAAACGGGCGTCGTAGATGCGCGCCTCGCCGTCCGGCCGCAGGATGCGCGCGATCTCCGCGAAGGCGCTCGCCGGATCGGGCCAGTGGTGCATCGACAGCGTTGAGACGACGACGTCCACGCCGCTGTCGGCGAGTGGGACCTCCTCGGCGTGACCCGCTACAAACGACACATTCGCGAGGCTCGACGCTGCGGCCCGCGCCGCGGCCAGCTCCCGCATCGCCGCCGCCGGATCCACGCCGACGACGCGAGCAGCCGGCACCCGCTGCGCGATGGTGAGCGCGAGGGCGCCAGGACCCGAGCCCAGATCCACGATGATCGGCTCGGGGTGGCGAACAGCCAGGGAGACAACGTCTCGGGCCACGCGGTCGTGCAGGCCGCCGAGAATCAGCGGCGCGAACCGGGCATAGAGCCGGGCCCCGTGGGGGGCGAACAACCCGGATCGTTGATCGATCGTGCGGAAGGCGCGCACGGCCATGCCACTGCGAACCATCCTGGGCAAGGCCCACAGGCCGATGGCAGCGAAAAGCAGGCGGAATCTGAATCGGTTCATGGAGAGGCGCTCCGTTCCTGGGTGTCTCGTGGTCGTATCGGATCGGTCTGCCCGGCACCAAACCTGTCAGGCGGCGCAGGGCTCCGGACACGTACAGGACGGACGCCAGCCGAGCCGTTGAGCCCTTGCGAAATCGGCGGCCCCGGAGATGGCGCCGATGCGCGCAACCGGCCGTGATCCGCCGCACGGGCGGAGGCGGCGAATCAGGCGCTCAAGGTCGGTTAGAGCGGGAACTGAGAGGCCGCTGCGTGTGACGATCGGAGGCGCTTTCCGGCTCATGCAGGTGGCATGATGCCATGGTCAGCTTAGAGCGAGATGAGAAGCGGGCATGGCCGATCGATGGCAGCCGGGCACGGCGTTGAGGTTCACGATCACCCCGGCGTTCGAGGCCGTGCCCCCAGGCTTGGTGGCCTCCCACAGCAATCCGCGAAACGGGTCGCGCCGTACCGAAATCGGGACAGCGACTCAGCCTATGTACAGGTCTGCCTCATCGACATTTCAGCGACGCGCGCTGTAATCACCGGCATGACCAGCCAACCCCTCGCGATCGACCATCGTGGAGAGCAATCTCGCCCTCATGCGCTTACCGAGGATGTGGGGCTGCCCACCGGTAACCCGGTTGCGCAGCTCTCCGACGCCCTGCAGATCCTCACGTCCCAGCTGCGGGAGGCGGTCGCGCAACGTCGAAGTGCGAATCCGGCCAGTGAGCTCTACCGTCGCGCCGACGAACGCGTTGCCTACCTCAACGAGCTGTACGTTCGTCTGCAACGGCGCATGGAGATCCCGCCAGAGATCTGGCTCCTCGACGGCGGTCGAACGCCGAGCCGCGACCAGCGGCTTCGGTCCCAGTCATCGCTGATGAATCTCAGCCCAGCTGAACGTTTGGGACCTCGCCTGCCTCCGGTCCGGCCTCGAAGAACTCCCGGCGCATGAAACCCATCGGGCCAGCCATCAGCGCCGCGGGGAACGTCGCGATCGCCGCGTCGTAGTCGCGCACGGCCGAGTTGTAGGCATCGCGGGCGACCGCGATCTGGTTCTCGGTCGTGGCCAGCTGGGCTTGCAGCGCGCTGACGTTCTGACTGGCTTTCAGATCCGGGTAGTTCTCGACGACCGCGAAGAGCGACCGCAGGGCTGTCGTCAGGATGCCTTCTGCGGCGGCGGCCTGAGCCGGGCCGCCGGCGCCGGCGGCGACGGCAAGGCCGTTGTACATCCGGACCACGGCGACGACCACGATCACGGCGATCGCTGCCGCGACAATCAGTAGGAGCGGTTCCATGACTTGCCCTCCTG
Source organism: Chloroflexota bacterium (assembly GCA_016200745.1). Classification (GTDB taxonomy): domain Bacteria; phylum Chloroflexota; class Limnocylindria; order Limnocylindrales; family CSP1-4; genus SPCO01. Next base: position 5,027 of record JACQEF010000110.1, read on the forward strand.
AATCTGGGTCTGAGAACCACGACGTGAGTCGCAAGGAGCACCTGCGCCCGAGAAACACGGCGGGGCCGGCTGAGCCGGCCCCGCCGTTCTGTCCCCCGGCCGGGGGGTGCCGGGGACAAGGGGGGAGAGCGGACGAGTCACCGAATGGGATGTGGCGCCTGCCGCACCCGTCGGTATCGGGATCGAGTTGTCAGTCGGGACAGCCTGGCCAGCCCGAGAAGCCGCGATGCATGCCGGGATTGTGCTGGCCGCTGAAGCCGCCTTCTGTGGTCGCATGATGGGCGACGCAGGCACCATAGGCGGCCCCGTCCCCCGCGGCGGCGACCGGGCTTGCCCCGATGAGGAGCGCCAGGAGCGCGCCCACCGCGAACGCCAACCGGATCGTTCGGGTCATCGATCAACCTCTGCTTCCGTCAGGTGCGTCGTGAATCCAGACTGTCAGATCCGACCCTGAGACCCCGCTGAATCGAAACTAAGAAAGGCCGGGCCAGGGTATGGACATTCGGACCCATCACGCCTTCTCAGGTTAACCTCATTTGCGGCTCAGGCTCGACGACGAAGATCGGCCGTGCCGCCACGACCGGCCGAAGACGTTGCCGGACGCACGTACTCTATCCCTGTTGTGGCGCGACAATCCCATGCACCCACCACGAACGGAGCACGAAGTGACGGGCAGAGTCTTTGAAGCAACAGGCCTCCTTCGCGCCAGCAGCGCCGTGGGCCTTGAAGCATTCCTGAAGCGGCAACGCGGCGTCGAGTATGCCGAGGCCAACCCGGTTTCGCAGACGGTGACCGTCCGCTACGACGACACGGCGCTGTCTCCGGATGACGTTCGAGCCATGATCGAGCGCTTTGGCTGCGGCTGTGGTGGCGAAGTCGTCCCGTGCCACCTGTGCCAGGACGAGCAGACCGCCGTCATCGGAAGCACGGTCCGGCATGGCGCCGCGCATGGGCCCCAGCCCGATCACGCCTTCCACGCGATGACCGCGCCGGCTCCGGCGGAGACGCCCGCTGCGGCCGATGCGCACGCCGGCCATGCGATGGCCGCGCCGGCTCCGGCGGAGACGCCCGCTGCGGCCGATGCGCACGCCGGCCATGCGATGGCCGGCCCGGCCGCAACCCCGTCGGAGAGGCCGCCGGCAGCGCACGGCGAGCACGCCGGCCACGCCATGGCCGCCCCGGCCGCCAACGCACCCGTCCAGGGCGAGATGGCCCAGATGGCTCACGGAATGGGCCACGGCGCCGGCATGACCATGGACGAGATGGTCCGCGACATGCGGAACCGGTTCATCGTCGCGTTCATCCTGGCCGTCCCGATCTTCCTCTACTCGCCGCTGGCGACCGAGGTCTTCAGTATCCGGCTCGGCAGCCCGTTCGGGATCGATCCGAAGATCCTGTCCTTCCTGCTGGCCACGCCCGCGGTCGCCTGGAGCGGGAAGATGTTCTTCGTGGGCGCCTACCGAGCCCTCCGCAACCGGACCCTGGACATGTCCGTCCTCGTCGCGCTGTCGGTCGGCTCGGGCTACCTGTTCAGCGTCGCGGCGACGTTCCTCTTCGAGGGCGAGGTCTTCTACGAGGCGGCGGTCGTCCTGCTCACGTTCGTGCTGTTCGGTCACTGGCTGGAGATGCGCGCCCGCGCGGGCGCGTCCAACGCGATGAAGGCGCTGCTCGATCTGACGCCGCCGAAAGCGACCGTCATCCGCAACGGCGAGCCGGTCGAGATCCCGACAGCCGAGGTGGTCATCGACGACGTCGTCCTCATCAAGCCCGGCGACAAGGTCCCGGTCGATGGCGTCATCGTCGATGGCGCATCGAGCGTCGACGAATCGATGATCACGGGCGAGAGCGTCCCGGTCGACAAGACGGTCGGTTCCAGCGTCGTCGGCGCCTCGATCAACAAGACCGGCACCTTCCGGTTCAAGGCGACCAAGGTCGGCGCGGACACCGCGCTGGCCCAGATCGTCCAGCTCGTCCAGCTCGCCCAGAACTCGAAGGCGCCCGCCCAGCGCCTGGCCGACCGCGCCGCCCAGTGGCTGGTCGCGGCGGCCGTCATCCTCGGCCTGGTGACCTTCTTCGGTTGGCTGACGATCGGCGGGTCGACGTTCATCTTCGCGCTCACGCTCGCGATCACCGTGGTGATCATCGCCTGCCCCGATGCCCTGGGCCTGGCCACGCCGACGGCGATCATGGTCGGCACCGGTCTCGGCGCGCTCAACGGGATCCTGTTCAAGAACGCGACCGCCCTCGAGCAGGCGTCGAAGATCGGCGCCGTCATCTTCGACAAGACCGGCACGCTGACGGTCGGCAAGCCGCGGGTCGTCGAGCTCGTCGGTGCCGGCAACCCCGTCAGCGATGACGAGGTCCTCCGCCTGGCGGCCTCGGCCGAGGGCTCGAGCGAGCATCCACTCGCCCAGGCCGTCGTGGACGCAGCCAAGGAGCGCAAGCTCGCCCTCGTCGACGCGACCGACTTCCAGGCCGTCCCGGGCCACGGGCTCGAGGCGAAGGTCGATGGCCGCTCGGTCCTGGTCGGCAACGCCAAGCTGATGCGCGACCGCGGAATCGACTTCGGCGGGCTCGGGTCCCAGGCCGATGCGCTCGAGGGCGCCGGCCGAACGGTGGTCCGGGTCGCGGTCGACGGCGAGGCCGGCGGCCTCATTGCCATCGCCGATGCGGTGCGGCCCAGCGCGAAGGAGACGATTGGGCGCCTGCACAATCTCGGGATCCAGGTCGCGATGCTCACCGGCGACAACCAGGCGACCGCCGATCGGATTGCCGCCGAACTCGGCCTGGACATCGTCTTCGCCGAGGTGCTACCCGGCCAGAAGGCCGACAAGGTCAAGGAGATCCAGGCGACGGGCAAGCTCGTGGCCATGGTCGGCGACGGGATCAACGACGCCCCGGCGCTCGCCCAGGCGGACGTGGGGATCGCGATCGGTGCCGGCACGGACGTCGCGGTCGAGACGGCCGACGTCGTCCTCATGAAGAGCGATCCCGTCGATGTGCTCGGCGCCATCGCCCTGTCGCGGGCGACCGTCCGCAAGATGCGCCAGAACCTGTTCTGGGCAGTCGGCTACAACTCGGTCGCCTTCCCGATCGCGATGGGCCTCTTCTATCCGGCGTTCGGGTTCGTCCTCCGACCTGAGATCGCGGCGATCAGCATGGCCGGAAGCTCGTTCCTCGTCGCCGTCAACGCGCTGCTCCTCAAGCGCACCAAGCTGGAAGGGATCCGCCGCTACGGCGCTCCTCAAGCGCACCAAGCTGGAAGGGATCCGCCGCTACGGCGCGACCGGCTGATCTCTGTCCGGCAGCCTGAACAGGACTGCGAATCCCGAGGCCGGCCCGTTCATCGGGCCGGCCTCGTCATGACGCACCGTGGTTCGCGCCGGGCCGGAGCCGCGACCCGAGCCAGCTGTCTGTGCCCAGACAGGCAGATGCATACTCCCCGCGTCTGGCGGCCAATCAGGGCCGCTTGGCGTAAATTGCTGGCGCCGTACCAGTCGACGACCGTGACCGGCTCGTCACCGACCACCCAGGCGTCGTGCCCCTTGGGCAGCGAGGTGACGTCACCCGGGCCGGCGACGAACTCGGTGCCGTCGTCCATCCGGATCGCGAGCCGCCCGGTGAGGTGGTACTGGAAGTGGGGCGCCTCGCAACTGACCGTCCCCACGAGCGGCATCACGTCCGTTCGACCAGCGCCAGCCGGGCTGGAAGGTGAACCGGCCCACCTCGTCGCCGGTGACGTGGAGGATCTCGGCGCGCGGCCGTTGGGAAACTCGCGCGTCTCGTCCGGCTCGCGGAACCTGAGCATCCCGAGCGGGTCGAGGCCGCGGTGTTCGAGGCACCCGTCGTGCCGTTCGGCGATCCCCATCCGCAGCGAGTCGACAGCCGGGGTCCCCGGGTCGCCGGGGCGAAGATGGACGTCGCACCCCCGAAGCCGAGCCGAGGCCTTGCCCCATGCCAATCGGCCGCCGGTTAGCCCTCCGGCATGAGGTTGAGGATCGGCACGCGCCGGACGAGGTCGATGAACTGGTCGAACGGCATCCCTTCGAGCCGGCCGGCGGTCGGGTCGTCGGGCAGGGCGAGCGGCACGACTCGGCCGTCGATCTCGCGGAAGGTCCCCTTGCCGACGCCGACCTCGTAGTAGACGTCCTGGATGCCGGCACGCCGCAGATACTTGCTGCCAATGAACAAAACGATCCGCTGATCGGTTGGTGCCGCCTCCGGGAGCAGTGCCTGGCGCTCCGGATGGACCATGTACTCGAGCTTGACGGTCTTGCGGTACTGCTCGGGCAGACTGCCGGCGAGCACCTCGTCGATTCTGAACGGGAGGTTCGCGAAGAAGACGCACGCCTGCTCGCGCGGCGCGCCGTCGGCCAATGACTGCTCGTCGCACGGCACTCGTCCCGGTTCCACCTCGCCGGTGAACGAGCCCACCACAACGGCCTCGCTCCGCGCGCCGAGATCCGCGAGGGACCTGTAGGCCGGGCCGGTCGCCTCGAACGCATAGAGAAGCGACCAGAAGTCGGCTGCGGGAGTGGGCGACGAGCTTCCCGCTGTGGCCTTCTGCGAGTTCGCCGCTTCTTTCAGGTTCCTTGCGAGCTCCGCCGCGCCTGCACACCTCTCCGCTTCGGTCCGGGTCGAAGGCGGCGACACCTCGGGGATTGCACATACCGTCGAAGGCGGCGACACCTCGGGTGCCGATCCGACGGCGACCGGACCCAGGGCGCCGGACGGCGGCTGCAGCGCCACCGCCGCCCCACCGACGAGGAGCACGGCCCCCAAGCCAGCGATCCCCAAGCGCGACCCCGGGAGGCGGCGGATCGGACGCCCGAAGAGTCGATTCAATCCGGTCATGTCCCCACCTCCATCTTCTCAGTAATGGGCGTTGAGCTCGTCCTTGTCATGCTGGACCAGACCGGCTTGCGTGGTCCGATTCGTATACATGCACGACGACGTGCTCGAGGAGTGGCGCAGGCCGAGCGTGTGGCCCATCTCCTGACAGGCAATGGAGTTACGCTCGCCGAGGGTGTCGTAAGCTGACGTATCCGACAGGTCGTAGCGGAGCCACTGCGGTACGCAATACGCGTTCGGATCGGTGCCGCCCGTGGTCGCCCCGTCCGCGCATTCGGTCCAGGCAACGATGTTCGGCAGGTTGGTGGGATCGTCCATGACGATCACGTCAACGCCGGACGAGCTCGATGACTCATACGTGGCAACGTCGGTCACCGCATCGTACGTCGACGAGGCGGTCCGAGTCGCCGCGAGCAGATTCGTGGTGACATTGTATGGGTACCAGAAATGCGATCCGTTGTTCGCGATGCACTGGCTCGAAGCGTCCGTATCGCACTGGTGGGCCGGCGTCAGGTAGGACGCCGTATTCGAGCCGAAGTTGCTCGCCATCACAGTCCCGGCTGCGAGCACCGCGATCAGCGCCCCTGCGACCGGACCCACCGTCCTTCGCCGTCTCATCGGCTCGCCCTCCTGCGGATCAACCCGCGACGCGGCGATGGTAGCGGCCGCCCCCCCCCCGCGCGTCAAGGGCTACTCTCGGGCCGGTAGTGCATCAGTTTGAGCGGCCGAAACCCCTGAGCGCGTCCAGATACGTCCGTGACACCGGGGCTGGATGCGGGCTGAGGCGCGATCGGGTCTGACAACGAAGCGAGAG
>JACQEF010000111.1 GCA_016200745.1 Chloroflexota bacterium
AAGGTGAAGATCGAGCCGGCTGCCAGCGCGGGAACGACCAACGGGAAGATCACCCGCCGGAACGTCGTCAGGGCGTGGGCACCGAGGTCGGACGAGGCCTCGAGCAGCGAGCCCGGGATCCGCTCGAGCCCGGCGTACAGCGGCAGGATCATGTAGGGCAGCCAGAGATAGGTGAAGACGAGCCACAGGCCGACGTCGGTTTGCCCCGGGCCTCGGAGGCCGAGCGGCTGGAGCAGCCAGTTGAGGAGCCCTTCCTCCGACAGGATCAGGCGCCACGAATAGGCCTTCACGAGATAGCTCGCCCAGAGCGGCATGACGACGGCCACGGCGAGCAGCCCGCGGGTGCGCGGCGACGCCACACGCGCCATGTAGTAGGCGACCGGGAAGGCCAGGACCGCGCAGGTCAGCGTCACGGCCACGGCCATGCCCACGGTCCGCAGGAGCACGGTCCGATACAACGGGTTCGAGACGAGCTCGGTGAAGTTGCTGGTCGTGAACGTGCGTTGCACGAGCCCGGTGAACTCGTCGCGTTGCCACAGCGAGTTGACGAGCAGGACCGCGAGCGAGCCGAGGTACGCGACGACGAGCCACGCGATCGGCCCGGCCAGCAACAGCCCAAGGCGAGCCCTGGGGCGCGAGGAGAGCCAGGCCGCCAGTCGGCGGCGGGCGGACGTGGCGACGACCGGCGTGACCGTCATCGGCAGCGGATCGGGCGGATGGCCCGCCCACGCGTCGGGCGAGCCATCCGGCGCCTACCTTGGCCTGTCAGCCCTTGATCTCGGTCCAGGCCTTGACCCAGTCATCGAACCCCTTGCACGTGGCGTCGGTCCGGCCGTCGACGCACTTGGTCTCCGGCGTCTGCCAGTACCAGACGGACTTCCAGTAGCCGGTGTCGGCCGCGTAGAACGTGTCGCAGTTGGTCTTGGCGGCGTCCGAGACCGCACATGCCTTGCTATTGGACGGCGCCTCGCCGAACCACTCGGCGACCTGGTCGTTCACGCTCGGCGAGACGATGTAGTCGAGCCACTTGTAGGCGCAGTTGAGGTGCGTCGTCTTGGAGTTGATCATCCACGTGTCGGACCAGCCCGTCGCGCCTTCGGGCGGCTGGATGGCCTTGACCGGGATCGGCGGCGTCTCGCCCTGGAGCAGGTTGGTGATGACCTGCCAGGTCGTGCCGATCACGGCGTCGCCGGTCTCGAACGCCTGTTGCTGCTTGGTGTAGTCGGTCCAGTACTGGCCGATGGCCGGCTTCTGGGCCTTCAGCAAGTCGACGACGGCGGCGAACTGCTTGTCGTCGAGGGCATAGGGGTTCTTGATCCCGAGATCGGGTTGCGTCTTCATCAGCACGACCGCCGCGTCGGCGATGTAGATCGGGGCGTCGTACACGGAGATCTTGCCGGCCCACGGCTTGGTCGCGTCGAACATGTCCGACCACGAGGTCGGGTCCGGGCTGACCTTGTCGGTCCGCCACATGAGGAGGTTGGCGCCGCGCCCGTGCGGGATGCCGTAATTGACCCCGTCGACCGTGTTGTAGGGCCGGTTCTTGAGGTCGGGGAAGATGTCGGCATAGTTCGGGACGAGGTTCACGTTGACCGGCTGGACGTAACCCGCGCGCACGAGGCGGAGGCTGGCATCACCGGACGCGGAGATGACGTCGAACTTGGTGGGGTTGGTCGAGAACAGGCTGAATGCCTCGTCCGACGTCCCGAACGTCTGGACGGTCGTCTTGCAGCCCGTCGCATCCTCGAATGGCTTGACCCAGTTGACCGTGGGGTCGGTAGAGCCGTTCTCGGCATATCCCGGCCAGGCCAGCACCGTCAGCGCCCCTTCCCCGTTGCCGACCGACGTCGGCAGGCTCGGCGCGGCGCTCCCTCCCGAGCTCGAACAGGCCGCCACGGCGATGGCCGCCGTCGCGACCAGGGCCGCCATGCCCCGGATCTTCATCGCTCTCCTCCTCCTCGGTTGATCATGTCGCGTCCGCGATGGGTAGCTGGTGCTGTCGCTTCCAGACGAGGCGGACAGCCTTGCCCTGCTGGGCGAGCGCCTCGGTTGAGGTGGTCGCCAGGTTCTGCTGGGTGACGACGAGCTCGGCCCCGGCATCGAGCGTCACGATGTAGCGGGTGTCCGGCCCCAGGTAGACAACGCCCCGGATCACCCCGGAGGCCGCTGCCTCATCCGCGCCGACCGGCGTGTCGGGCGCGGCGAGATGGATCTTCTCCGGCCGGATCGTGAACGTGCCGCGCGTGCCCAGGACCCGCTCGGCGACGTCGCCGCGAAGCAGGTTGGAGGTGCCGACGAACCCGGCCACGAACGGCGTCGCCGGGTGCTCGTAGACCTCGGCCGGCGCGCCGACCTGCTCGATCCGGCCGTTGTTGAACACGGCCAGTCGGTCGCTCATCGTCAGCGCCTCCTCCTGGTCGTGGGTCACATAGATGAAGGTGATGCCGACCTGTTGCTGGATCGCCTTGAGCTCGATCTGCATCTCCTCGCGGAGCTTGAGGTCCAGCGCACCGAGCGGCTCGTCGAGGAGCAGCACGCGTGGCCGGTTCACGAGCGCCCGCGCGAGCGCGACCCGCTGGCGCTGGCCGCCCGACAGCTGGCTCGGGCGGCGTCGCTCGTAGCCCTCGAGCCGGACCATGCGGAGGGCGTCCCGGACGCGCGTCGCACGCTCGGCGTTCGGGACCTTGCGGACCACCAGGCCGTAGCCGACGTTGTCGCCGACGGTCATGTGCGGGAAGAGCGCGTAATCCTGGAAGACCGTGTTGACGTCCCGGTCGAACGGCGGCACGGTCGTCACGTCGACGCCCTGCAGCAGGATCCGTCCCTCGGTCGGCAGCTCGAAGCCGGCGATCATCCGCAGGGTCGTCGTCTTGCCCGATCCTGACGGCCCGAGCATCGAGAAGAACTCGCCGTCGCGGACCTCGAGGTCGATGCCGGCGACGGCCGTGACCTGGCCCCGCTCGTCGGCCGCCACGAACCTGGCCACGCGACGCCCGACCTCGGCGTCGCCGAACCGCTTGACCACGCCCTCGAGGCGGACGGCGACGCCCGTGATCTGCGCCCCGGGCGCGGACGAGGGCCCGGGCGCGGGCGAGCCAGGGAGACGGGTCGGGATCGCCAAGCAGGACCTCTGAGCTGGGGTGTCGCGCCGATCCGGGCGGTCGCGCGAGTGCGCCGCACTGTGCCCCGCACGTTTGGGCGTGTCAAGGCGGCGCCGAGACGGCGCCATGGGGGTTCCACGTGGCGCGCCGGGTTCCGCCGATGACCTCTCTCGTGGAGGTGGCCGTTCGCGACGCCGGCCCTAGACTTCCGCCGTGCTCCCTCCCGTCAGGCCATCACCGGGACCGGCCCGTCCGCGTACGGGCCGGATCGCCGCGCTGCGAGCGGGGCTGCTGGGCCTGGCCACGGCCACGGTGATAGCCGGGTGCGTCACGACCGCCCCATCGGCGACCCCGCCGGTGGTGCCGGGCCGGTCTGAGGCACCCCGCGAGGTCAACCTGATCGCCCGCGACTACGCGTTCGTGCCGCCGGCGCTTGACCTGGTGCCCGGCGAGACGATCCTCCTCCACGTCATCGACGCCGGGCTCGAGACCCACGAGGCCGTGATCGGCGACGCGGCGGTCCAGGCGGCCTGGGAGACCGCCGAGGCGGCCACGGTCGGCGCGCCACCCGGCCCGACCCCGGTGGTCCGGGTGCCGGCCGACGTCGCCGGGGTGCGGGTCGTCGTCCGGTCGGGCGAGCGGGTGGACCTGGTCTGGACGGTGCCGTCGGATCCGGCCTCCCGGGGCGGGGCGGCAAGCCAGTGGCTGGTCGGCTGCCACATCCCGGGGCACTGGGCGAAGGGCATGCAGATCCCCGTCCGCTGGATCAGCGGCAGCACGCCGTGACGCGCCCCGGTGGTACGCTCTGCCTCCCGCGCCGGTGAGGCGACGGCGGTGAGCCTCGAGGAGGATCTGGATGACCTATGTGATCGCGGAGCCATGCATCGACGTGCTCGACCTTGCATGCGTCTCCGTCTGCCCGGTCGACTGCATCCACTATGACGAGGGCACGGATCGCAAGCTGTTCATCGATCCGAACGAGTGCATCGACTGCGGCGCCTGCGAGCCCGAGTGCCCGGTGAACGCCATCTTCCCGGAGGAGTCGCTGCCGCCGGAATGGGCCAAGTTCACCGTGATGGACGCGACCTGGTATACGGACAAGGCCGCCGCCCGCGCCATGGTCGACGAGGCCAAACCGAGCTAGTCGCGGGCCCCGACCGCGGGCCTGCGGCGCCCCGGACCGGCCCGGCCCGACCGCCCGCGATGCGCATCGTCTCCCTGCTGCCATCGGCGACCGAGATCGTCTACGCCCTCGGTCTCGGCGACGACCTCGTCGCCGTCACCCACGAGTGCGACTACCCGCCCGAAGCCGCCGGCAAGCCGGTCGTCACGCACAGCGTCCACGACCTGGCCGGGACCTCGCCACGGGAGATCCATCGCCTCGTCAGCGCGGCGGTCCACGGTGGATCCTCCCTGTACGCGCTCGACGAGCTCGCCCTGGCCGAGGCGCGCCCGGACCTGATCCTCACCCAGGAGCTGTGCCGCGTCTGCGCGGTCAGCTACCGCGAGGTCAACGAGGTCGCCCGCGCCATCGACGCGGACATCACCGTCGTCTCGCTCGAACCGACCTCGATCGAGGGAATCCTCCACACGATCACGACGGTCGGCGCGATGACCGAGACCGAGGACACCGCGATCGATCTCGTCGAGTCGCTGCGCGAGCGGCTCGGGGCGATCGAGCAGCTCGTCCAGTCGCGACGCGACGGCGGGCAGCGGTCGCCGCGGGTGGTCGGGCTCGAGTGGCTGGACCCGCCCTTCGCGGTGGGCCACTGGGTGCCCGAGCAGATCCGTCGCGCCGGAGGCTGGGACCTGCTCGGAGCCGACGGCGAGCCGTCGCGCCAGACGGGCTGGGACGCGATCGCGGAGGTCGATCCCGAGATGCTCCTGCTGATGCCCTGCGGGTTCCACCTGGCCGACACGGTGCGGGCGTGGGCCGAGCTCGCCCGACCGCCCGAGTACCGCGAGCTCGCCGCCGCCCGCCGTGACCAGGTCTTCGCCGTGGACGGCTCGGCCTACTTCAGCCGGCCCGGGCCGCGGGTCATCGACGGGATCGAGCTCCTGGCCGAGATCTTCGATCCGGAGGCGTTCGTCGAGGTGTCGCCGCCCGGTTCCTGGACGCCGGTGGAACCGTAGCCGCCGGATGCCGTTCCGCGCGACGTTCGACTGCCTGTGGTGCGGCAACCCGCACGCCTGCCGGGGGACCGACGACCTCGAAGGCTGGGCGCAGCTCTGCCCGGCGTGCATCGGGAAGGCCGGCGACAACGGGTTCCTGCGGTTCCGGCTTCACCAGGCGCTGACCGAACGCGGGGCAACGGCGAGGGCGCCCACGGGTGGGACGGCGCCCACGGGTGGGACGGCGCCCGCGACGCCGGCGCCCGCGACGCCGGCGCCCGCGACGCCGGCTGTCACGGTCGAGCCGCGAACGGACCGTGACGCCGAGATGCTCGCCTACTACGAGGCCCGCGCGCCCGAATACGACGACTGGTACCTGCGCCGTGGGCGCTACGCGCGTGGCCCGATCCATGACGCCGCCTGGAACGCCGAGCTGGACGCGGCGGGACGCTGGCTCGACGGGCTGCCGATCCGGGGCGAGATCGTGGAGCTGGCCGCGGGCACCGGCTGGTGGTCGCCGCTCCTCGCGTCCAAGGGCGAGCTCTCGCTCTACGACGGCGCGGCGGCACCGCTCGATCGCGCCCGCGAGCGCCTCGTCGCGCACGGGCTCCGGGCACACCTTCACGTCCGGGACGCCTGGACCGAACCCGACCGATCGGTCGACGCAGTCTTCGCGGGCTTCTGGCTGAGCCACGTCCCGCGCGACCGGCTCGAAGGGTTCCTCGGCCTCGTTCGGCGGTGGCTCGCACCGGGCGGCCTGTTCGCGTTCATCGACTCCAGGTTCGACCCGCAATCGAGCGCCGTGGACCACCCGCCACCGGCCGGCGACACGTCCGTGCGGCGCCTCGACGACGGTCGTGAGTTCACCGTGGTCAAGGTCTACTACGAGCCCGCCGCGCTCGAGGCCGCCCTGGCCCGGGCCGGGTTCGAGTCGGCACAGGTCGCGAGCACGGGACGGTTCTTCCTGACCGGCGTCGCGCACGTTACCCGCTGACCTCAGAACGCGGTCTGGGCGCGGCTATACTCCGCCCGATGTCCCCCCTGGCGAACTCCACGATCGCGACCGTGGGCTCGGGCGTGATGGCCGAGGCGATGATCGCGGGCATCCTCCGCGGCAAGCTCGTTGACCCGGGCCAGGTCGTCGCCAGCCACCCGCGACCGGAGCGGCGCGAGCACCTCGCGCGCGAGTACGGAATCCGGACGGTCGCGAGCAACGTGGAGGCCGTCGAGGCCGCGGACGTCGTGATCTTCGGGATCAAGCCGCAGATGCTCGGCAAGGTCGGTCGCGAGATCGGGCCGCGCCTGCGCCGCGGGCAGCTCGTGCTGAGCGTCCTGGCCGGCGCCACGACGGCCGCCCTGACCGGGATCCTCGGCCACGACCAGGTCGTCCGCAGCATGCCCAACACGCCGGCGCGTCTCGGCAAGGGCATGACGGTCTGGTACGCCACCCCCGAGTGCACGGACGAACAGCGCGCCCAGGCCGCCGCCCTGCTCGGTGCCCTGGGCCACCAGATCGAAGCGGACGACGAGAAGATGGTGGCCATGGCCACCGCGGTGTCCGGTACCGGCCCGACCTACGTCTTCCTGGTCATGGAGGCGCTGATCGACGCCGCGGTCCACCTCGGCTTCCCGCGCCATATCGCCCACGACCTGGTGATCGAGACACTGGAGGGCTCGACCCTCTTCGCCAAGCAGTCGGGGATGCATCCGGCCGAGCTGCGCAACATGGTGACCTCGCCCGGCGGGACCTCCGCCGCGGCGCTGCACGAGCTCGAGTCAGGGCGTCTCCGGACCGTGCTGTCCGAGGCCGTCTGGGCAGCCTACCGGCGGACTGTCGAGCTCGGTGACCAGCTTGAGGCCAGCGTCACGGCTTCGGGCGATCCGCGACCCGGCGGCCGTTGACGACGCGACCGATGCCGCGCCTCGCGCCCCATCCAGCCAGGGTGGCCGCCCGCTGATGGCCGGCCCCCAGGCGCCCAACGCCGCCGCCACGATCCTCCCGGTCGAGGCGCTGGTTGCGGTCGACAGCCCCCGCGAGTTCCGGCTGCACCCCCGCGACCGGCTGGTCGCCTACACCGCCGAGGCGGCGGGCACGCGCCAGCTCTTCAGCCTGTCGCTCCGCGGCGGGTATCCGGCCCAGCTCACCGCCTCGGAGAAGCCGGTGTCCGATCCGCAATGGTCGCCCGACGGGCGGCGGATCGCGTATCACCGCGACGACGAGGTGTGGGTCATGGAGGCCGACGGATCGCGCCTGACCCGGGTCGTGGCGAAGCCGGGTGGCGGCCGGCAGGCCCGCTGGTCCCCCGACGGGCGCCGGCTGGCGTTCATCTCGCGCCGTCGCGGCTGGTCGCAGATCTGGCTGATCGAGGCGCCCGTGCCGCGACGCGGCCGTCCCGCGGCCGACCCCAAGCCGCAGGAGCCGGCCGTCCTGACCGAGTCCGGGATCGACGTCGAGGAGTACGAGTGGTCGCCGGACGGGGCGGCCATCGCGGTGATGGCTCAGCGTGAGCCGGAGCCGCGCGAGACGTCGCAGATCGCGATCGTGGTGGTGGCGACCGGGGCGACCCGGGTCGTCGCCGGCGAGCACAGCGTCGATGTCGGGGCGCGCTGGCTGGCGGACGGCTCGCTGCTGTTCGTGTCGGACGCCGACGGCTGGTTCCAGGTCGTGCACTTGACGGCCGACGGTCGCGACCGCGTCGTCCTCACGAGCGGGGAGCGCGAGCACGGTGAGCCGGGCGGCGGCGTCGGCTACTCGCCGATCCCGTCGCCGGATGGTCGTCGGTTCGTCCATGTCGAGGTGCACGACGGGCTCCAGGACCTGCTCGTCGGCGAACTCCCGGCCGGGACCGCGGTCAAGCATCGTCGGGGCCGGCCGCCCAAGGTGCCGCGGACGGTCTCGCTCGCCGCCGCCGGCCAGCGGATCAACCCCTGGGACGGCGTCTGGCGGTCGGTCGGCTGGCTCGCCGGAGGGGCCTGGATCGCCGCGATCGGCGAGGGCGAGGCCCGCCCCCAGGATCTCTGGCTGCTTCCCGTCCCGGGCGTGGCGCCGGCGGGTGCCCGGGCGCGGCAGGTGACCGACTCGCTCCCGGTCGCGCTCCGCGCGGCGCTGACCCCCGGCCGCACGTCGGTCGTGGAGCGGGTCGCCTTCAATGCCCGCGACGGGCTCCGCGTCGAGGGCACGCTGTGGCGGCCGCCGGCCGCAACCGGCAAGCGTGGCGGCCGTCGCGTGCCGACCATCCTCTACATCCACGGCGGCCCCACCGGGCAGACGTTCCGCGGATTCGTGCCGTTCAAGCAGCGGCTGGTGGCGGAAGGGTTCGCGGTCTTCGACGTCGACTTCCGCGGGTCGACCGGCTACGGCCGGGCGTTCCGCCAGGCCAACGAGGGCGAGTGGGGTCATGCCGACGTCCACGACCTGGTGGATGCGGGGCGCTGGGCGGCCGGGCAGCCGTGGTCGGACGGGAAGCTGGTGGTCTACGGCGGCTCGTATGGCGGCTACATGGTCCTCTGCGCGGTAGTCGAGGAACCGTCGCTGTGGCGTGCCGGCATCGATCTGTTCGGCGACTCCGAGATCGCGGAGAGCTACCGGCACGGCGATCGGCCCGGCCGTCTCGACCTGCACAAGATGATGGGCTCGCCGGACGACCCGAGCCGCGCGGAGCTGTACCGGCGCGGTTCGCCGGTCTACCGGGCGGAGCGGATCGAGGCGCCGCTGCTGATCCTCCACGGGCGGAAGGACAAGCGCGTGGTCCCGCTGATGACCGAGAAGATGGTGGAGGCGCTCGAGATCGAAGGCAAGCGCCACGAGGTGCATTGGTACGACGACGAGGGCCACGGCTGGGAGCGTCGAGAGAACCGCCGCGACGCCTTCGAGCGGATCTTGGCCTTCCTCAGGACCGAGGTCCTGGACGAGCCTGCCAAATGACGTGCGCGCCGGCTGCCACGGCAACCGGCGCGGATCCTGAACGAGGTGACAGCAATGGCCGAGCCGACGGGGTCCCTCCACACGGCCGAGATGGCCCGGGCGACGGAATCACCCCATCTCCACAGGCCCAGGCTCGTCGTCTCACGGGACGTCGCCGGCGAGGGGGCGCTCGATCGGATCGCGGACGTCGTCAACCGGCTGATCGGGTCGATGTGGCTGTTCGTCGGCATCACCACCGGGATCGTGGTCTGGCTGTTCGCCGGCAACCTCGTCGGCTTCGACAAGACGCCGTGGCCGCTGCTGCTGACGCTCCTCAACCTGCCGCAGCTGTCGATCATGATCTCGCTGCAGGTGAGCGCGAACCGCGCCCAGGCCGCGAGCGATGCGCGCGCGATGGCCGACCACGCGACGCTGGTGGCCCTGCACGAGCTCAGCAAGAAGCAGGTCGCGATCCTCGACGGGCAGAACGAGGTCCTCGACATCCTGCGCCGAGCCGTGGCGAAGGAGGCGCCGGAGCCCGGGGCCTGACCCGTTTCGGGAGATCGCCGCGAACCGGTCCGTTCGAGGGATTGCACCATGTGGACGCTGGGCCTGCCGATACCCGAGCTCATTCTCCGGGCGGCCGTCGTCTACGTCGTCTTCTTCGGCGCCCTCCGGCTGTTCGGCAAGCGTGAGATCGGCCAGTTCACGCTGTTCGACCTGGCCCTGGTCCTCCTCGCGGCCAACGCGCTGCAGCCCGCGATCACCGGTTCGGACGCGTCCATCACGGGCGGGCTGATCGTCGTCCTGACCCTGTTCGTCCTGAACCGGGGTGTCAGCCTGCTGCGGGTGCGAAGCCCGTTCGTTCGCCGGCTCCTGGAATTCGGGCCCACCGTCGTGGGACGTGACGGCGCGTGGCTGCTGCCGGAGCTCGTCCGCCAGGGTCTCGATCTCGTCGACGTCGAGGCGGCGCTTCGGGAGCACGGGCTCGACGACGTCCGGCAGATGAAGCAGGCGACGCTGGAGGCCGACGGCTCGATCAGCATCGTGGCGATGGACGACGCCTCGTCGGGCAAGGCCGTCCGACGGCGACGGCGGTACCGCCGCCCGATCTAGCCGCCCGTTCAGGGGTGGCAGACCCCGCGTTCGAGCAGAGTGGCGACGGCCGCCAGGACCGAAACCTCATCGGATCCGTCGGCCTCGACACGAACGAGGTCGCCGGACTGGATGCCCGAGCTGACGAGGCCCAGCATGCTGCGAGCGTCGATCGGCGCCTTGCCCCCCGCCACGTCCTGGATGGTCACCCGGGCTGCCGTCCCGTCGAGCGCCTGCTGGATGCGGTGGGCCGAGCGGGGATGGAGCCCGTAGCGATCGCGGAAGACGACATCGCGGGAGATCAATGCGGGGGCTCCTCTCGAGGGACTGGCTCGGCGGCTGACGCGGGGATCGCGTGGCCGCCCGGCCGGGAGCCGGGCGGCCACGCTGCGGGCCGAGGCTTAGGCCACGGTTGGCGCGTGATGCTCGGTCGAGATCGGTGGGACCGGAGCGGACGGCTGCCCGCCCGGCACCCAGCCGGAATCGACGTAGCGTCGCTGGAACCAGCTTGCGAACGCGAGCAGGACCACGCAGAGGATGGCGACGCCGACGGCGGCGACGTTGCCCTCGACACGGGCGATGTTGCCGACGACGAAGCCGAACCACTGGAAGTCGGCGTCACCGAAGGTGGTGTTCTGGAACCCGATGGCGCCCATCACCGGGACCAGGAAGGCCGCGAACAGGGTGATGATCAACCCGTTCACGAACCCGCCGGCCACGGCGCCCCGGCGACCGCCGGTGGCATTGCCGAAGACGCCGGCGCCTCCACCGGTGAAGAAGTGCGGGATCATCCCCGGGAGGATGAGCGGGACCACCAGGGCAGCCCCGAGTCCGGCCCAGAGGATGCCGAAGCCGACGAGCCCACCGACCACGCTGGCCAGGAATCCGACGAGCACCGCGTTTGGCGCGTATGTGAAGACGATCGGCACATCGAGCGCGGGGACCGCACCCGGGATCACCCGCTCGGCGATGCCGGCGAACGCCGGGACGATCTCGCCGAGGATGGTCCGGACGCCGAGCAGGATGACGGCGACGCCGCCACCGAACACGAGCGCCTGGTTGAACATCGTGGTCAGGAAGCCGAGCAGGCCGCCCGAGGCACCCGCCGCACCGGCGAACCCGGCGTCGGTCACGGACTTCAGCGCGTCGGCCTCGCCGACCCGCAGGGTGAAGATCACGGTCAGGAGCAGGTAGATCACGATCATCGCGACCGCGGTCCCGACCATCGGGTCACGCAGGAAGCGGAGTCCCTGCGGGAACTGCATCTCCTCGGTGCTGCGGCTGCCCCGGCCAACGACCTGGCCGGTCACGCCGGCGGCGATGTACCCGAGGGTGCCGAAGTGGCCCATGGCGACCGGCTGGTTGCCGGTGACCCGCTTCATCCACGGCATCGAGAACGCCGGCATGATCACCATCATCGTCGCGAGCCCGAAGGCGGCGACGAGGATCTGGATGGCCGAATCGACCTTGGCGTTGTAGAGGACGACCGTGAGCACCGTGGCCATGAACAGCATGTGGTGCCCGGTCAGGAACACGTAGCGCAGCGGCGTAAGCCGCGCGATCACCAGCGACAGGATGACGCCGATGAACATCGCCAGGGCGACATTCTGGGCGACGTCGGGGATCCCGTTGGCGATGGCGGTGATGGCCTCGTTGGTGGGAACGACGCCCTCGACGCCGAAGGACCCGGTGATCAGCGCGCCGAGCGGGGTCAGGGCCCCGATCACCGCGTTGGCGCCGATGCCCAGGATGATGAAGCCGAGGGTGGCCTTGAGGGCACCGCCGACGATCTCGCCGACGCCCTTGCGGGACGCGATGAGGGCAATCATCGTCATCAGGCCGACGAGGTACGCCGGGACGCCGAAGATGTCCTTCGCGATCCAGCTAATGACGTAGTTCAGTTGGTCCACTTGAGAACCCTCCTACCGACCGCATGCTCAGCGGACAGGACTGACTCCCTCCGACCGGACACTGTCCGGTTCTCCATCACTCCATGGCCGCCCTCAGCTTGTCCACCATCTCGCGGAGATCGATGAAGTTCGAGATCGTCACGATCTTCGGGGTCACCTTGCCGAGCTGCGGGGCCAGCTCCTGGGACGTCAGGATCAGGTCGGCCGACGATGCGAGCGCCCGCGCGGTCCCGATGTCCGCCACCTCGAGGTCGGCCTGGATGCCGAGCTCCCTGAGCGCCTTCTCGGCCTGCATCCGGAGGAGCAGACCCGTGCCGAGACCCATCCCGCAGACCGCCAGGATCTTCACGTCGCGCGTCCTCCTTCGTAGTCGGCGATGAGACGCCGCACGGCCTCCGGGTTCGGGGCCGCGAGCAGGGCCGTCCGCCGTCCCTCGTCGGCGAGGAACTCGGCCAGGGTGGCCAGGGCGGTCACGTGGCCCTCGTCATCGAGCGCGGCGAGGCCGACCACGAGCGTCACCGGGTCGTTCTGGCGATGCCCGAACTCGACCGGTGTCGCCAGCGTCACGAGGCTGACGCCGGCGCGGTGCACGGCGGGTGACGGCCGGGAATGGGCGAGCGCGATGCCCGGCGCGATGACGATGTACGGGCCGAGCTGCTCGACGGTTGCGATCATCTCGTCGGTGTAGGCCGGGTCCGTCGCGCCGGAGGCGACGAGCGCCTCACCGCAGACTCGAACGGCCGCCCGCCAATCCCGGGCGTGTTCCCCGATCCGAATGGAATCGCCGGCGATCAGTTCCGAGAGCGCCGCCTGTCCCTGGGCGGAGCCTCCTCCAGCCAAACGCGAACACTCCCTCCGAGCCCCCGGTGACCGTGACCCTGAGTATGTCCATGGTCTCTCACGATGCAACAGGGCCACGTGGCCCTGTTGCATCGGGCCGACCGGACGAAGCAGACGTTGCCGGGGCGTCCCAGAATCGGCCCGTGCGATCGATCAGGGGTGTCGCCGCGGCTCCCGGCGTCGTCCGCGGCCCGTGGGTGCACATCGAGCCGTCGGCGATCGTGGCCGGCGGCCGGATCGACCCGGCGAACGCGGACACGGAGCGCTCGCGTCTCGACGCCGCCATCGCGGCCGCCGCCGGCCAGCTTGACCGGATCGCCGAACGCGTCGCCGCCGACGGCCACGCGGACGAGGCGGCGATCTTCTCGGCGCAGGCGGCCATCGCCCGGGACCCTGCGCTGGTCGCGCTCGCGGAGGAACGGATCCGCGCGTCCGATGACGCGATCGCGGCCATCCAGGCCGCCGCCGGCGGCGTGGCCGACCAGCTCCGGGGACTCGGCGACGAGCTGCTCGCGGCGCGCGCCGCGGACGTGCTCGATGTCGCCCACCGGATCGCCCGTCAGCTCGCCGGCCTGGGCAACGAACCCGCCGCCGGTCTCGACCGGCCGGCGATCGTCGTCGCCACCGATCTCCCGCCGTCGGTGACCGCCAACCTGCCACGCGACCGGCTGCTCGGCATCGCGCTCGAGGGGTCCTCGGCCACCGCGCACGCCGCAATCCTGGCCCGGGCGTATTCGATCCCCGCCGTGGTCGGTGCAACCGGCCTGCTCGCC
>JACQEF010000029.1 GCA_016200745.1 Chloroflexota bacterium
AGGAAGTGGTAGACAGTCGTGATGCCGAACTGCCACCGGGCCAGGTCAAGGGCATCCACGCGGTAGCCTCCTCTGTGCCAGGGATCGTCGGCCAGAGTAGGTCATCGTCGCACGCTTGGACTTGAGCCGAATGGCCCAAAACGCCGGCCGGCTCCCCCCAGGAGAGGCCGACCGGCGTCGAGATGAGCGTTGGCGGGCGCCGCCGCGGGTTACGGCTGGAGCGGCAGACGCGTGATCCAGTACGGCGTGGTCGCCGTGGGCGTCGTGCTGAACCGGGCGTTGACGACCCAGAGCCTGTCGAGCGCGAATGCCGCGGTGGTCGGCACGTCCAGGTTGCCGGGCGAGGTGATCTCGCCGACGAGCGATGCGCTCAGGAGGTCGGAGCCGAGATTGAACACGGCCACGAGGTTGTCCTGGTTGCGCACCGCGTAGAGGCGGCCCTTGCGGAGCGCGAGGCCGTCGCCGTTGGCGACGGTGTAGCCGCCGGTGTCGATCAGCTTGGTCGCGCCGGTCCCGGGATCGACCCGGAACAGCTTGCCGGTGTTGCTCTGGTCGATGATCAGCCAGCCAAACCTGGCGACGATCCCGTTGGCGTTGAAGCCGCTCCCGACGACGTAGTCACCGGTGAGCGGCAGCACGGTCGCCTTCGACGGGTCCGGCAGCCGTCCGAAGTGCCCAAGCGGGATGACGGCGAGCTGCTGGTTGTTCGAATCGGTCGCGTAGACGGCCTCTCGGGTGATCGCGAGATCATTGATGAACCCGGCGCTCGGGAACGTGTAGGTCTTGAGGAGCCGTCCCGTCAGGGCGCTGTACACGCGGACCGTGTGATTGTTCGCGCCCGCGACCCAAAGCCGTCCGCGCCCGTCGACATGGAGACCGGCGGCCTGCCGGCCGGTCACGCCCGGGACGAGGATCCGGCCCTTGCCGGTCATCGCGCTGCCGCGCCAGATCGCCCCATCGGCGAGCGAGCCCACATACAGGCGACCAACGAACCCGGACGCGATGCCCTCCGGCTGGAAGCCGTCGGGAAGATCGATCCGCGTCGGCAGGGCGACGGCGGCGTGCGTCGTGGACTCGCGGGACTGGTCGTGCGCGGCCACGGTCGGGACGAGGCTGATCGAAACGATGGTCACGAGCCCGAGGATCAGGCTGAGTCGACGTGTCATGCGTCGCGTTCCTCCTTATGCCCCGATCACGGGCGACGGAGTGGGCCCGTTCGGCGCCGCGCGAGCGTCCGCGACGGGACGGGCGCACGGGGCAGGGTCAGGGTAGGCGGCGTCGCGCGACGAGCGAGGCTCCGGCCGCGCATCCGGCGTTGCAGCCGCATGACAACGGGGGCGTGGACGCACGCACGAGGCGTTGGACGCACGCGTTCGATCTCGACCGACGGCACTGGCGGAATCGCCGCGGGCGGCGGAAGATGTCCCGGTTGGGGGTGAGGGGATGGCCGACGGACGACCGACGAGCGCGCACATGGCGCCGGTCACGCACATCCGGGTCCCCGCGACCGCCGCGCAACCCCTGCGGCGGGCGACCGTCGCGTTCGGGGTCGGCCTCGGCGCCCTGCTCGTGGTGGCAGCGATCAGCGCCGGCGAGTGGTACTCGATCCTGCTCTGGCTGCCGGTCGGCCTGGTCGTCGGCTCGATCGCCCGCGGTGTACGCCTCGTCTGGATCGCCTGGCTGGCGGTCGCCGCCTACTACCCGATCGCGGCAGCCCTGGGCGTGCAGGACGACACCGGTCCCTTCTGGTACCTCGGCGCGATCCTTGGCGGGGCCATCCTGAGCGCCGGATTCGCCGCCGGGACGGCGATCGGCTGGCGCACGGACCCCTGGACCCGCTCGCGCGACGGCTGCGGGGACTCGGGCGACCGGCCAGGCGCGCGGTCGTCGGTGCCGTCGCCATCGGCCTCGTCGCGTTTGGCGGATACCTGGCGTACGCCGGCAGCCTCGGGTCGCAGATGATCGTCCGCCCGCTGGCGACCGCCAAGTGGGCGGGTTGCGACACGCCGGCCAGCCGGTTCGGCTGGTCGTACGAGGCCATCAACTACGACCTGGCGGATGACGCGCGACTGGCGGCCGAGAACCCGGATCCCGCCAAGTGCCGTTCGCAGGGCACCGTGGCCGGCAGCGAGGTGGTCACGTCAGATGGCGTCCCGATCGCTGGCTGGTATATCCCCTCGGCGCGTCGCCTCGGCCCGACCGGACCCACGGTGATCGTGGTGCACGGCTGGAAGTCGAACAAGAGCGAGGCGCTCAAGTACGCGGTCCCGTTCCACGACGCCTACAACCTCGTGCTCGTCGACCTGCGCAACGGTGGGCGGAGCGGTGCTGCCGACACGACCTGGGGCCTCCACGAGCAGCGCGACGTCCGGGCGATGATCGACTGGGTCGAGCGGACCAAGCACCCGAGCTGGATCGCCGCGATGGGCAACTCGATGGGCGGCGCCACGGTCCTCGCCGAGGCCGTCACCGACCCTCGCGTGCGGGCGCTGATCGCCGACTCGATGCATGCCAGCGCCCTCGTCTCCATCGGGGACGGGGCCGAGGTCGAGAACGGGTTGCCGTCGCTGCCAACCTCGTGGGCCGTGGTGGTCGGGGTCGCCATCCGGCTCGGCGCGGACTGGACCGTGGTGGATCCGGTGCAGACGATCGCGA
>JACQEF010000092.1 GCA_016200745.1 Chloroflexota bacterium
CATCCTCGAGGTCATCGCGGCCTCCAACAGCCCGCCGTCCAGCCATATCCACCAGCCGGGGATCGGCGTCGGCGGGCACTGCATCCCGGTGTATCCCCACTTCCTGCTGAGTCGTGCCCCCGAGCTGACCCTCGTCGACGCGTCGCGCAAGGCGAACGACGGGCAGGTGGAGCGCGCGATCGACTCGGTCGCCGGCGTGCTCGGTGGCCTCGATCGTGCGGAGGTCCTCGTCCTGGGACTGACCTACCGGCACGGCGTCAAGGAGCTGGCCTACACCCGCGCCCTGCCGTTGATCCAGGGACTGCAGGCACGCGGTGCGAGCGTGCTGGCCTACGACCCGCTCCTCTCCGACGCGGAGGTCGCCGCCACCGGCGCGACGCCCTGGTCGTGGGGGAGCGCCGCGCCGGGTGTTCGCGCGGTCGTGACACAGACGGCCGATCCGGCCTTCGCCACGCTCGATCCGGCGTGGTTCCCGAAGCTGGGCGTGGTGCTCGACGGGCGCAACTCGCTGCGCGACCTGGCGCTGCCGGCCGGCGCGACCTACCTCGGCATCGGAATCCCGGGCCGCCCCGGCGGATAGTCTCTGCCGGTGCGAATCCTCAGCGTCGTCGGGACGCGGCCGCAACTGATCAAGGCGGCAGCCCTGTCGCCGGTCCTCCGGGCCCGCCACGACGAGATCCTCGTGGACACCGGCCAGCACTACGACGACGCGCTGGCTGGCACGTTCTATCGCGAGCTTGGCCTGCCGGCCCCGGATCACGGCCTCGGGGTGGGCGGTGGTACGCATGCGGAGCAGACCGCGGCGATGCTGACCGGCCTCGAGTCGATCCTCGAGATCCACCGTCCGGACGCGGTGCTGGTCTACGGCGACACGAACTCGACGCTGGCCGGCGCCCTCGTGGCGGCCAAAGCCGGCGTGCCGCTCGCGCACGTCGAGGCCGGGCTGCGCAGCTTCGACCGGCGGATGCCCGAGGAGATCAACCGGGTCGTCGCCGATCACCTCGCCCGCTGGCTGTTCGCGCCGACGCCCACCGCGGTCGCGAACCTGCGAGACGAGGGGATCACCCGCGGCGTCGTGCTGGTCGGCGACCTCATGCAGGACCTCGCCGCGCGGGTTGGCCGCGAGGTCGCGACCGATCGGGCACTCGCGGCGGCGAGCCGGTGGCTGGCCGGGGGGACGCAGGGCGCGACACTCTCGCCGGGCGGCTACCTGTTCGCGACCGTCCATCGCGCCGAGAATCGCCAACCGGCCGCGCTGCGGGCGTGGACCGGCCTGCTCGAGCGGGTCGCCCGGCCGGATCGGCCGGTGATCCTGGCGATCCATCCCGGCACCCGACTGGCGCTCGAGCGCGAGGGCGTCGCGCTGGCGCCCGACGTCCGGCTCGTGGAGCCGCAGGGGTATCGGACCTCGCTGACGCTCCAGATGCACGCGGCGGCGGTGGTGACCGATTCGGGCGGCGTCCAGCGCGAGGCGGCCTGGCTCGGGGCGCCGTGCCTGGTGCTGCGCGAGACGACCGAATGGCTGGAGGCCGTCGACGACTCGGCGGGTCGGATGGTGATCGTCGGCCACGATGGGGACCTGGCCGAGCGCGTCCTCGCCGAGCTGGCACCGCCCGACGGCGCGGCAGCCCTGGCCCGCGACCGCGCGGCCCGGTTCGACCTCGCTCCGGCGGGTGCCGCCGACGCGATCGCCGCGACCCTGGAGGCCGCGGAGTGACCGCAGCGTCGCCGGCCCGCGCGCTCCGGGTCGTGATGTTCGTCTACAACGACGTCAGCCGCGATTCGCGGGTGCTCCGGGAGGCGAAGAGCCTGGCCGACGCCGGGCATCGGGTGACGATCATGGGTCGTCCGCATCCGAACCAGCACGAGATCACGCGCCAGCAGCGTGACGGGTTCGAGATCGTGCTCGTGCCCATCCCGCACGAGTGGCGGACCTGGTGGTACCGCTACCGAAAGCCGTGGCACATGTACGGGCTGGTCCGGCGCCGGTTCCTCCATCACCTGGGCCGCGGTCCGGCCGGCTGGTTGCGCGCGATCGCCTTCGTCGGCGTCGCGATCGTGGTCGCCGTGGCGTCGCTCGTCCGGCTGCCGTACGGCCACGACCTGACCGGCCTGCCGGCCGCGGTGGGTGCCCAGGCGCGCAAGGGCGGTGTCGTCGTGTACGACAGCCACGAGTCGTTCATGGATTCCGGCTCCAACGTCAACCGTCCGGCCTGGGCCAAGTGGCTGATGCGCCGGTTCGAGCGGCGCCAGGCGAGGCATGCGGTCGCGCTGGTGACCGTCAATCGATCGCTCGGGGAGCTGCTCGGTTCGCGGTTCGGACTCGAGCGGGTCGTGGTCGTCTACAACACGCCTGCCCGCTGGGAGCCCCCAGCCGAGGCTCCCGACCTCCTCCGTCGCGCGACCGAGCTCCCGCCGGGCACGCCGATCGCGCTCTATCACGGGGCGTTCTCGCCGCATCGCGGCGTCGAGGAGCTGGCCGAGGCGATCCTGCTGCCCGGGATGGAGGCTGTCCATGCCGTCTTCCTGGGCTACGGGTCGCTCGAGGCGGATCTTCGCGAGCTGGCGGCCGAACCGCGGTTCGGCGGGCGCGTGCACGTGCTCAAGGCCGTCTCCCCCGGCGTCCTGCCGGCGTGGGTCGCCTCGGCCGACGTCGGCGTCATGGCGATCCAGGCGAGCACCCTGAACCATCGGCTGTCGAGCCCGAACAAGCTGTTCGAATCGATCGCGACTGGGCTGCCCGTGGTGGTCAGTGACTTCCTCGAGATGCGCCGGATCGTGCTCGACGACCCGGACGGGCCGCTCGGTGCGGTGTGCGACCCGGCCGATCCGGCGTCGATCGCGTCGGCGATCCGGTCGATCCTCGACCTCAGCCCCGCGGACCTGGCGGACCTGCGGGCGCGCTGCCTGCGGGCCGCGCACGACCGCTGGAACTGGGAGACCGAGTCGGCGAAACTGGTCGCCCTCTACGCGTCGCTGCCGGCCGCGCCCGCGACGGCGGGCATGCCCGCCCCGCCGAGACCCGCCACGGACTGACCGGCGCCGGGCCGGCCGAGACGCTCCACCCGGAGTCCCGCCCGCCGCGCTGCCTCCACGTCGACGATGCCGCGCGTGTCGTAGATGAGCGTGGCCGGCATGGCCGCGGCGGCGGCGGCCCAGTCGATCGCGCCGTACTCGGCCCACTCGGTGACGACGATGATGGCCTCCGCGTCTCGGAGCGCCTCCATCGCGGTTGAGGCCACCACCAGGGTCGGGTCGGCGAGGTGGGCGCGCCGCTCGGCACGCGGATCGTGGGTGATGACGTCGGCCCCGGCCGCCCGCAGGTTGGCGGCGAGCGCGAGGGCCGGCGATTCGCGGACGTCGTCCGTGTCGGCCTTGAACGCGAGCCCGAGCTGGGCGATCCGCCGCCCGGCGAGTGAGCCCGGACCGCCGAGCAGCGTCTCGAGCCGCCGGACGATCTCGTGTTCGTGGACGGCGATCGAGCGATGGACCGCCGAGAGCAGCGGCGCCTCGACGTCGAGCGCGGCCGTCTGGAGGGCGATGGCGATCGCCTGCTCGGGCAGGCACGACCCGCCGATGCCGGGCCCCGGCTTGAGGAACGCGAGGCCGATGCGTGGGTCGAGGCCGATCCCGGCGATGACCGCCTCGATGTCGGCTCCGGTGGCGTCGGCGACCCGGGCCATCTCGTTGGCGAACGAGATCTTGGTCCCGAGGAACACGTTCGAACCGAGCTTGATCAGGGCCACCGAGCGCGCGTCGGCCACCATCGACGGGGCGCCGAGCGGCGCGTACAGGTCGATCACGGCCTGGGCGGCCGCCTGGTCGCGCGGCTCTAGCCAGCCGGTCACCACGCGGTTCGGGCGGTCGAAGTCCTCGAGCGCCTGGCCCTCGCGCATGAACTCGGGGTTGGTGACGATCGACGGGCGGTCCGCTCGGCCGGCCGCGGCAGCAACCGCGGCAAGGCGCCCCGGGCCGTCCAGCGGCAGTGTCGAGCGGACCACGATCACGTGGCCGGTGCCGGCGTCGGCCAGGAGGCGGCCGACCACGATCTCGACGTTGACCGTCGACAGCGGACCGTCCGCGTCGGTCGGCGTGCTCACGCAGACGAACGTGAACGGCGCGTCGGGCGGCGGGTTCAGCCGGGTCGTGAAGACGAGCCAGCCGCTGGCGAGCCCGTCGGCCAGGGACTCGGTCAGGCCGGGCTCGAAGACGGGGGGGCGGCCCTGGTTGAGGTCGGTGATGCGGGCCTCGTCCAGGTCGGCGACGGTGACGCGGTGCCCGAGCCGAACGAAACCGACAGCGGTGACCAGGCCGACGTGGCCGGCACCGAGCAGGAACAGGTGCACGTGCAGGAATCTCCCGTGATTGGGCTGTCGGACGAGTGCCCGAACCTTAGCATTCGACGCCCCCGGAGGCCGTTCGCGTACACTCGGGCCGACCGTGCCTGACGAGATCGTGCCCCAGCGCTGCGTGGTCGTCCTGCCGTCCACCGGCGAATTCGACTCCCGGACCTACCGGATCGCGCGGACCCTCCACGAGCGCGGCCACCAGGTGACCGTGCTCGCCCGCTGGAAGCCCGGGCTCGCCCGCGAGGAGCTGCACGAGGTCGGCTATCCGATCGTGCGGGTCGAGGCGACGGCGATCGACGGGCTCCCGTTCCCGGGGGTCACGCTGCCGGTGTTGCGGGCGCTGCGGCTGGCCGCCAGCCCGATCCTTGGACCGTCGCCGGCCCCACCGGCGGCACGGGTTCCGGCCGGCGCGGCCCCCGCGGCTCCGGCGGACGCCGACTCGGGCGGGGACGCCGCCGACGACACCGACCCGGGCTGGGCCCATCCGGCCGTCCGCGATCCGGGGCGCCTCCGCGGCTACGTCCGGCGCGCCCGGATCTTCCTGATGATCCGGAGCCATCGCCGCCGGGGCCTGGCGTCGTCGCCGCCCGCGGACGTCTACCACGGCATGGCCTACATGGGTATCTCCGTGGCGCTGGCGCTCGGCCGGCGCCATGGAGCCAGGGTCGTCTACGACTCGCGCGACATCTACATGGTCGCCGCCAACCTGGCCCGGCTCCGCGGCCCGATCAAGGCGGTCCTGGCCCGGCTCGAACGGGGCTGGGCCCGCGCCGCGGACCGCGTCCTCACCGTCAACCGGCCGTACGCGGAGGAGCTGGCGCAACGCTTCGGGGTGGAGATGCCCGCGATCGTCATGAACTGCTCCTATCGATACGACCCGCCGACACCGGCGCCAAGACGGTTCCACGAGGTGCTCGGGCTGGACCCAGGGACCCGCGTCGTCCTCTACCAGGGTGGGTTCTCGCGCGGCCGGGGGGTGGAGCAGCTGATCGAGGCGATCCA
>JACQEF010000093.1 GCA_016200745.1 Chloroflexota bacterium
GCCACGACGCCTTCCTCGTCGAATGGGACCAGCTGACCCAGCTGCTCGAGGAGGCCCTGGCGGGCTGACCGTCCGATTGGCACTTGTGCCTGACTGCGGACGAGCGAACATCGGATGGACTCGCCGCACCACCGGCGCCGGCGACGTCTTGCCTCTCGAGGTGGTTCCGATGCCATGCTCCATCGGCCCTGCGCTTGCCGACGCCGTTCGGATCTCGTTCGACGATGCATCGGCGGATTGGTTCCCGCCGGTCGCGCCGTCTGTCGACGCCCTGTCGCCCACCGAAGCGGCTCGAGCCGGATGCGACGGGAACGCGCCATGGCAGGTCCTCGACCACCTGCGCATCGGCTTCGAGATCTGGGCCGAGTTCCTGGCGACCGGTCGTTTCGAGCCGGCGCGGTTCGGTGGTGGCACGGAATGGCGGCCGATCGAGGCGCCGAGCCCGGACGACTGGCAACGGCTCAGAAGCCGTGCCCGCGACGCGGAGGCGGCCTTTCGGTTGGTCCTTGCCGGCCTCGACGATGAGAAGTTGCTGGAGGCCGACGCCGCGCTCGGCGGGACGACCAGGCTCGCGCTCGTGCTCTCCACGCTCTCGCACCTCGCGTTCCATGCCGGCGAGCTTGCGACCCTCACGAACGAGGCTCGCCAGGCCGCGCAGGATCAGGCGACCGGCGAACCTGCCCGAACCGGGGTCCGCTGATCGGGCGAGCGCACCCGACGGCCCGGCCGATCAGTCGGCCGGTGCGTCGGCCGACGGAGGGATCTCGATCGAGGGCGAAGGTTCTCCGGGCGTGGCCTCGGGCGTCGCCGACGAAGCCGGACTCGGCGTCGGCTTCGGCGTGACCGTCGGCTTCGGTTTCGGGGTCGGGGTGGGCTTCGGCTTCGGCGCGGGGTTGCAGCCGCCCACGCCGCTGCCACTGGCCGTGGTCCCGGACGGCTTCGGCAGGCCGTAGTCGGTCGACGGTAGCGAGCCGTCGGTCGGGAACAGCTTCGCGGCCAAGGCCCGGATGCCCGCGACGTCCGGGAGCTGGATGGAGCCACGGACGTCGAACCCCGGCGACACCAGCGGGTGCGTCACGACCGTCCGGTACGTCTGCTCGCGGCCGACCTGCGTGGCCAGGTCGGCGAGATCCGGGAGCAGATCTCGCGGCACGTTGGTCTCGACCGTCCTTCCGACAGCCTGGAGCAGCCCGATCGGGTCGTTGAGGAAACCGCCGTGCACGATCGAGTCGCGGATCCCGGAGATCACCTCCTGCTGGCGGGCCGCCCGGGTGAAGTCGCTCTCGCCCGACGCCTTGCGCACCCGCGCATAGGCCAGGGCCTGCTGGCCGTTCAGGTGATGGAGCCCCGCCTTGATCGAGAACCCGTTGGAGAACCCATACTCGTCGTAGCCCGGGTCGCAGAACCCGCGCGCGACGTTGACGTCGACGCCGCCGAGGACGTCGACCACGCGGACGAACCCGCCGAGGTCCACCTTCGCGTAGTAGTCGATCCGGACCTGGGTGAGCGTGCTGAGCGCGCCCATCAGGACGTCGAACCCCGTCCCATTCGAGCCCGGGAACTGCTCGGGGTGTCGCCGCGCGTACGCCACGAGCGAGTTGATCTTGTCCCGGTACGTCCGCCCGTCGGCCATCGGGACATCGACCATGTCGCGCGGGATCGACAGCATCGACACGGTTCGGGTCACCCGGTCGAGCGAGACGATGATCATCGTGTCGGTCAGGTACGTGTTCCGCCCGACGCCGGAGTCGACGCCGATGACGAGCGCGGTGACCCGCTGGCTGCCGGGATCGACCGACGGCGCCGGCGACGGCGAGGGCAGTCCAGGCGCCGGCGTGGACAGGAAGCTCGGGTCGGGGGCGGCGCTCACGGTCGGGACGACCGCGGTGACCGGCTCCACGAAGATCTCGTCGGCCGCCTCCCGGGCGACCTCGGTGGCGTACCCGGCGTACGCCTGGGGCGCGATCACGAAGATCAGGAGCAGCACGATTGGCAGGAGGTCCCGGCGACCCGGCCGGGGCAGCGCGGGGTCGAACAGGCTCGATCCGACGGCGATGAGCCGCGACGCGAGGAGGAGGCCCTGGGCGGCCAGGAGCCCCCAGATCACCTCGTTCGACAGGAGAGAGGCGGCTAGGCGGGGCCCCGACGTTGTCGCCACGATCCAGGCTGCCGTGGCGGTCCCGAGAAGCAGCGGCGACACGAACAGAAGCGCGCGGCGCCGGCGGCCCACGACGAGATGGCCGAGGCCCGGGATCAGCGCATCCAGGATGGCCGCTAGGTACCGTGATCGATGGCGGGGCTGCGGGCCGATGTCCGCGTCCCGGTCGATCCCCATCGCGCCGGCGGGGGTGCCGAGAAGCGTCTCGAGATCCTGTTCGTCGAGGTCAGGCGGCGGCAGCTCCACGCTCTCCGGCGGCAACTCCATCGCGCGGCAGGGTACCAGAGCC
Source organism: Chloroflexota bacterium (assembly GCA_016200745.1). Classification (GTDB taxonomy): domain Bacteria; phylum Chloroflexota; class Limnocylindria; order Limnocylindrales; family CSP1-4; genus SPCO01. Next base: position 2,448 of record JACQEF010000093.1, read on the forward strand.
CGGCAGGGCGGCCGCGGTCGTGGTGACAGACGTCGACCCTCGACGCGACCGTGACCGTCGATTCGCGGCGATGGGACGTGCCGGGCCGACGCGGTACGATGGCGGCCGCTCCCGCTGGCGAGTGGCCAAACGGTAAGGCACCTGACTCTGGATCAGGGGATTCCAGGTTCGAATCCTGGCTCGCCAGCCAACCCTCCGATCGCATTCACAGACCGGGCTCGCCCAGTGCCAGGCCCGCCGCGGCTACTCGAAGCGGGTCTCCTCGAGGTCGGTGATCGGCCGAACCAGCGGCAGGACGCCGGCAACGATCGCCATCGCGCCGGCGACGCTGCCAACCAGCAGCACGGCGAGCGACGCGCTGGGCAGGGGTACCGGGGCGCCGGCCGCCACCAGGCGCGTGACGAGCTGGCTCACGAACAGTCCGAGCAGGGCGCTCACCACGGCGACGGTAACGAGCGGCGCGCCGGCCTCGACGACGAGCACCGAGCGCAGGTGGGCGACGGGAACGCCGGAGAGTCGCAGCAGCGCGAAGGGTCGTCGACGATCGAGCAGGCCGCCGGCCACGGCGACCGCGAGGCTGCAGCCCGCGACGAGCAGGGCGAGGAAGACGCCGAGGCTCACGACACGGCCGAGCTCGTCGAAGATCCGGGTGGCAGCTGCCGCCAGGTCCGCCCCGGTGGCAGGCCCGCTCGTCGGCATCGCCCGTTCGATCGTCGTGCGCACCCGTTCGATGACCCCCGCCTCGCCGGTCGTCGCGACGAGCAGGAAGGACGGGCGGATCTTCGCGCCGCCTTGTTCGACGAGTGCCGGCTCGACGATGACGTCGGGCAGGCCGGTCTTTCCTCGCGCCTCGTCGCGCGACAGGACTGGCGGCGACACCGCTCCGTCCGACACGGCGGCCGTCACCGACGGGGTCCGGTCGAGATCGGCGATCGTCGAATCGAGCGGGTAGCCGATGGCCGCCATTCCCGGCTCGAGCGTCACGTCCGAAGCCAGCGGGTGGATGTCGCCCGGCCCGCACGTCGCCGTGTCGAACGCGGCTGCGCTCATGAACGCATTGCAGGGCGCGATCCAGGCGCGAAGGGCGCCGCCCGAACCTCCGCTTCCGGTCGTCGCCGCCTGCAGCATCGCTTCGCGCACGACGACGACCTCGCGGACGCCGGCCGTGGCACGCAGCTCGTCCGCCACCGTATCGGCAACGTCCCCGTCTCCGCCGGGCACGGCCGCATAGATGCTGGTTGGCCGCACCGGGACACGGGCGGCGCCCGCGGCGCCGTGGGCGAATGCGACGAAACCGAAGAACGTGCTGGCGACGAAGACGGCCATGACGACGCCGGCGACTGCCCCGAACGAGCCGCGCGGGTCGTCGACGAGCCGACGGCCGGCAAGCAGGCGGATCACGCCGCCGCGCTCGGCCACGACGCGCCCGACGATGGCGGTCAGCCATGGACCGGCGATGACGATGCCGAGGATGATCCCGAAGAACGAGAGCGACACGGCGAGCACCGCGGCGTCGCGGAGGACCGTGGCCCCCGCACCCAGCGAGACCACGTAGGCCACCAGCGCGACGAGCAGCGGGACCACCCGGCGCTTGCCGAGCGGTCCCGGCTGGACGCGCCGGGCGACGCCGAGCGGCGAGATCGACAGTCGCCGCAGCGACGCGACCGCAGCCACGACCCCGACGATCGGCACGGCTGCGACGAGCAGGGTCGCCTGGAGCAGCGGCGGCGCGATCGCCTCCGGGAACCAGGTGAGCTGGGCGAGCGGGACGAGGGCGACCAGCGGGCGCAGCAGCACGAACAGCAGGACGCCGAGGACGGCGCCGGGAGCAGCGGTGAGCAGGGCATCGACGGCGGCCAGAGCGGCGACCTGACCGGGGGTTGCGCCGGACAGGCGCAGGGCGACGAGCCGTCGCTCGCGGCGTGCTGCGGCCACGCGCGTCGCCGTGGCCACGAAGACGGCCACCGGCGCAAGGGCACCGACGACCGCCACGGCCACGATGATGTCGACGATGAGATCGAACGACGGCAGTTCGCCGACCGAGTCGAGGACGGTGACCGCGCGGGCCCCTGAGGCCTCGAGATCGGCCACCCCGGCGCCCTGCACGACGGCCAGCTCATTCGGTGCCGCCAGGCCCGCGTCACCGATGACGCCGACCACGCGGCCGAAGCGGGCGTGGAGCTCCTCGGCCGGGCTGCTGGCGAGCAGCCCGGCGATGGCGGGCGAGACGTAGGCATCGCCGGGTGCCGGCAGCTGCGGGATCCCGGGCGGAACCGGCGCCGTCGGGCCGGCCGCGGCCACGTCCATCCTGGTCAGTGGTTCGCCGCCGACGAAGTCATGGGTCAGCGACAGGAGCAGGCCGTCGGCCGGGAGCGCGGCCTCGTCGAGGTTGACCTGGGCCGGCGTCTGGCGCCACGCGGTGTGATCGTAGCGCGCGCGGAGCGCGGGCTGGAACGACAGGGCGAAGAGCAGGATGGCCGTGCCAAGGCCCACGGCGACCGCAGCGAGGGCCGTGGGAACGAGACTCCACGGACGGTTCGTGCGTGACGAGCACGACCGTGGTGCCCTCGGAGCGCGCGGCGTCCGTCAGGAGGTTCATCACCTGCTCGCCGGCAAGCGAATCGAGCGAGCCCGTCGGCTCGTCGGCGAACAGCACGCGCGGGCCGGCAACGAGTGCCCGCGCGATGGCGACCCGTTGCGCTTGGCCGCCCGACAGCTCGCCCGGCCGTCGGCGCTCGAGGCCGTCGAGGCCGAGCCGGGCGAACCAGTCCCCGGCCGTCTCGAGCGCCGCCTGCCGATGGAGCCCGTTCAGCAGGAGCGGCAGGGCGGCGTTCTCCACCGCGGGCAGCTCCGGGACGAGTTGACCGAACTGGAAGACGAAGCCGAAATCGGTCCGGCGCAGGCGGCTCCGCTCGGTCTCGCCGAGGTCGTCGATGCGGCGGCCGTCCAGGCGGACATCGCCCGCGTCGGGGACCAGGATGCCGGCCAGGCAGTGGAGGAGCGTCGACTTGCCGGAGCCACTGGGGCCCATGATCGCGAGGATCTCGCCGCGCTCGACGTCGACGTCGACGCCGCGCAGGGCTTCGGTCAGACCGAAGCGCTTGGTCACGCCGCGAGCGGCGAGGGTCGGCGTTGCCGCGGCGCCGGGCCGGGACTCGGTTGCTGTCGTGGCGATCATGGTCATGCGCGAGCCTCGTTTCGGATCTGGGTGCGGAGGTCGTCGATTCGGGCGGACGTCATCTCGAGCCAGCGGAGGTCGGCTTCGAGGTGGTAGGTGGCGTAGTCGGCGAGCAGTGCGGTCGCGAGTGGAGCGTTCCTGCGCATCGTGGTCAGCTCGCGCATCCGCTCCAGGTGAGCCCGGCGCTGCGCGTCGAGCAGCTCGTCGAGCGGCAGCTCCACCAGGATCGCGAGCACGACCTTCGTGTACAGCTCGGCCTGCAGGTGTGGTTCGGGTGCCAGCGGCTCGGCCAGCCAGTCAAGAAGAGCCGAGCGGCCCCCGTCCGTGATCGAGTAGCGCTTGCGATCGGGTCCTTCGGCGCGCTCGACGCCATTGACGACGACCCGGCCATCGCGTTCGAGCCGGGCGAGCGATGCGTACACCTGGCCGAAGGGCAATGGGCGGTTCGGCGAGAAGAGACGGTCGAACTGCTGCTTGAGCTGATAGCCGTGGCGAGGCTGATGGTCGAGGAGGCCGAGCAGCGCGTGCTGGATGCTCACGCGCTCACTATACACTGAGTGAATAGTGGACCGCAGCGGGATCGGTCCCGCCCGACCAGCCAGGGTGGCCATGGCCTTCGGGCGCGGCCGCGGCCGGCCCGGGCGCCTGGGGTAGAATGCCGCGGTCGGTGGCGCGTGGCTCAACGGTAGAGCACCTGACTCTGGATCAGGGGGTTCCAGGTTCGAATCCTGGCGCGCCAGCCAACTCCTCACGGGAGTGTGGTGCGTCCCCGCGCAAGCCGCGACTCCTCCCCGAATGCACGCAGGAGCCGCGACGATGACCGAGAACCTCACTCCGACCGACCCCCCCGAGCGTCGCGACTTCATCCGCGAGATCGTCGCCGCGGACGTGGCGGCGGGTCGTGTCACGGCGCCGGTCACCCGCTTCCCGCCCGAGCCGAACGGCTACCTGCACATCGGCCACGCCAAGTCGATCTGCCTCAACTTCGGGATCGCCCAGGAGTTCGGGGGTCGCTGCAACCTCCGCTTCGACGACACCAACCCGGAGAAGGAGGAGCAGGAGTACATCGATACGATCCAGCGGGACATCCGCTGGCTCGGGTTCGAGTGGGGCGAGCACCTCCACTTCGCGTCGGACTACTTTGAGCAGCTCTACGGGTGGGCGACCCACCTGATCGCTGGCGGCCTCGCCTACGTCGACGACCAATCCCCCGACGAGATCCGCGAGACACGCGGCACGCTCACCGCCCCCGGCACGGATTCGCCCTGGCGCAACCGCTCCGTGGAGGAGAACCTCGACCTGTTCGCGCGGATGCGGGCAGGAGAGTTCGCGGATGGTCAGCATGTGCTCCGCGCGAGGATCGACATGGCGTCGCCCAATCTGAACATGCGGGATCCGACGCTCTACCGGATTCGCCATGCGACCCACCATCGGACGGGCGACGCGTGGTGCATCTACCCAATGTACGACTTCGCGCATCCGCTGAAGCGCTTCCTGCTCCGCCTGGTGACCGAGGGCCGGGTCCGCGGCTGGGACGACCCGCGGATGCCCACGATCTCGGGACTGCGACGGCGCGGCTTCCCGGCCGAAGGCATCCGCAACTTCGCGACGGCCGTGGGCGTGGCCAAATCCGACAGCACGCACGAGGTGGAGCTCCTCGATCACGAGGTCCGCGACGTCCTCAACCGGACCTCGCCGCGGCGGTTCGGCGTCCTCGATCCGCTCAAGGTCGTCGTCACGAACTGGCCGGACGGCCGGGTCGAGACCATGGACGTGGTCAACAACCCCGAGGACCCGTCGGCCGGGACCCGGGGCGTGCCGTTCGGGCGCGAGCTGTGGATCGAGCGCGAGGACTTCGCCGAGGTGCCGCCGCCCAAGTTCTTTCGCCTCGCCCCGGGCCGCGAGGTCCGCCTGCGGAACGCGTATTTCATCACCTGCGACGAGGCGATCAAGGACGCCGAGGGCCGCGTCGTGGAGCTGCGCTGCACGTACGACCCGGCGACTCGCGGCGGCGACGCGCCCGACGGCCGGCGGCCCAAGGCGACGCTCCACTGGGTCTCGGCGGCCCACGCCGTCCCGGCCGAGGTGCGCCTCTACGACCACCTGTTCGTCCGGCCGGATCCCGGGGCGGATGGGGACCTGTTCGCCGACCTCAACCCGGCATCCGAGACGATCGTGCCGGAGGCCATGCTGGAGCCGTCTCTGGCGGAGGCACCGCTCGGCCAGACCGTCCAGTTCGAGCGCCTCGGATACTTCGCCCCGGATACCGACTCGCGCCCCGGGGCGCTGGTCTTCAACCGGACGCTGACTCTCAAGGACAGCTGGGCCAGGCTCCAGGCGAGAGCGTAGGCCCTGGCCGATCGACGGCGTCGGGCTTCAGGTCGACGCGCCGTTGGTGGCGGCGGCGTAGCGGGCGGCGAGCAGCCGGAGCTGGTCGACCAGCTCGGGCGGCTCGCTGACCGTGAAGTCGGCGCCGAGCATCCCCAGGTAGGCGGCCAGATCCCCCAGCCGGTCCGAGCCGGTCGTCAGCAGGCACGACCGTTCGTCGAGTGGCGTGATCGTCCCGATCCAAGGCCCGAACCGCTCGGCCAGCTCGGCGGCCGGAACCCCGACCGTAACGCGGGCCTGGTGGCGGCGCGCCTCGGGCGGCACGCCGCGCGACACGAGCGCCTCGACCTCGGCGTCGGTCA
>JACQEF010000015.1 GCA_016200745.1 Chloroflexota bacterium
GATCGAGACGGTGCTGGTCACGCCTCGCCCGGCCGCGTCGCGGGTGGCCATTTCCGCTCGGCCGACCGTTTCGGCGTCGGCGGCGCTGCCCGGCGGCTCGGCCGTCCCGACCGCGACACCCGATCCCACGCCGGCGCCGACCCCGGCCCGCGTGCCGGTCGACGTCGACGTCGCGGCCGATCCGGCGGGCATCTTCGCCTCCGAGGTGAAGGACACCTGGTGCGCCCCGGCCGGCGTCCAGATCACACTCGCGTTCCTGGGCAAGGCGGACACGTCGGTGGCGTTCCAGCGCGAGCTCCAGGGCCGGGTCCACGACTGGGAGAGCTACTCGGACAGCCACAACGGCAACTGGGGCCCGGCGGCGATGGCGCTGGCGCTCGACGCGTACGGGGCGCCCGGCTACGAGGTCCGCGCCTACCGGACCCGCCAGGACGCCCTGCGCGATGCGGCCGGGGCGATCGAGGCGACCGGCTCGCCCGTGATCCTGTTGGCCTGGCGCGGAGCCCACACCTGGGTGATGACCGGCTTCCGGGCCGACGCCGACCCGGCGATCTTCACGGACGCCACCGTCGCCGGCGCGTACGTCGTCGACCCGTGGTACCCGCGGATCTCGAGCATCTGGGGCCCGTCCGACCCGCCGGGGACCTTCCAGGACGAGGCCGAGATGGTCCGGAACTACCTCCCCTGGAAGCGCCCCGAGGGCCGCTACCCCAGCCGTGACGGCCTGTTCATCGCCGTCGTTCCGACGGTCAAGGTCAACGCCGTGGACTGACCCCGATCCGGCCGATCCTCGTCCGGACCAGCGCTCCGAGGATCGCCACCTTGGTCAGGCTCCCCGCGGTGAACGCGATCGGGATCGAGGCCACCCCGAGCCCCGGGGCAAGCGCCTCGCCGGTCACGACGATGACGGCGAGGGCCGTGACCGAGGCGAGCACCGGGATGATCGTGTTGTGGGTGGCGTAGAACGCCCGAGCCAGGAGATGGGTGAGGCTCTCGAGCGGGATGCTCACCGCGAACGCCGCCAGCAGGCCCGCGGTCAGGGCGACGTCCGCCGAGTCGAAGGCGCCGCCGCCGAGCAGCACCGAGATGACGACGCGGCTCAGGGCGAACAGCCCGACGGCGGCCCCTCCGGTCAGGACCGCCGTCGTCGCCAGGTTGGTCGTGAGGATCCGGACGAACCCCCGCCGGTCACCGGACGCCGCGGCGGCGGACAGCATCGGGAAGGCGGCCACCGCGATCGACACCCCGATCAGGCTCACCGGCACCGACTGAAAGTTGCGGGCGAAGCTGACGGCGCTGACGTTGCCCGAACCGAACCGGGTGGCCAGCGCCGTGAAGTACAGGAAGGTGACGGGATCGACCGCGAACGGCGGCCGTCCGGACCGCCAGGCGGGGGCGGATCCGGAAGCCCGTCCGCCGGATCCCGACGATCCGGACGCCGAGATGCAGCAGCGCGCCGATGACCGCGCCCAGGGCCGCTCCGTAGATCCCGAGCGAACCGGCGAACACGACCGTACCGGCGACGATCCCACCGTTGTAGAGCAGGGGAGCGAGCCCGTAGAAGAGGAAGCGACGGTCGGCGACGAGGACCTCGCCGAGGGCGATCGAGGCCGCGAAGATCACCGGAGTCACGCACATCACCCGGAACAGGCCGGTGTACAGGTCGCGGTCGGCGGTCGACTGGAACCCGGGGGCGATGACGCTGACGGTCGCCGGGGCCAGGACGAACAGGAGCGCCGAGGCGATCGCCATGACCACGATCGCGAGGGTCAGGATCGTCTGCCCGAACTCGTCGGCGGCGCGATCGCCGGTCCCGCCCCCGCGGAGCCCCAGGAAGATGGGGACGAAGGGGGCCGTCAGGCCGCCGGCGACGAGCACGTCGAGCGCGAGCTCGGGCAGCACGAACGCCGCGTTGTACGCGTCGAGCTCCGTCCCGGCCCCGAATGTCCGGGCGAAGATCCGATCGCGGACCAGGCCCATGGCATAGCCGCCGAAGGTGAGGACGGCCAGCAGGATCGCCCCGCGTGGCAGGAGCCGGTCGAGCCGCGTCCGTGCCATGAGGCGGTCGATCACGTCAGTCGCTCATGGCCCACGCGAACAGGGACGCTCGGGTCCCGGCGGCTGCTGCGTCGCCCACGATCAGGTTGAGATCGCGACTGCTTCCGCCTCGGCCTCGACCAACCGCAGCAGGTCGGCGCTGTCGCTCAGGTGTCCGTAGAAGATCCGCCGGGCCGCGTCGAGGAGCGCGTAGATCTCGGGATCCGCGACGTGATAACGGATGGTCGTGCCCGCCCGCTCGGGAACGACGATCCCGCGGCTTCGCAGCACGGCGAGCTGTTGGGAGATCGACGAGCCAGGGACGCCGATGAGGGCCTGGATCTCGCCGACGCTGCGCGGGCCACCCCGCAGAAACTCGAGAATGGCGATCCGGGCGGGGTGCGCGAGGGCCTTGAAGAACTCGGCCTTGAACTGGCGGAGCCGCTCGGTGTCGTCGGGACGGGGCGCTCGGGCTGGCATGGCGGCACAGCCTAGCCGCGACCCTTCGATTGATCAAGCCTTCGTTTCCTCGTATCTTCGAATGAATGTAGATACGTGTATCCTTGCTGGTGTCGCGCGCCCGCCCCACCTGCGCGCCGACAGGGAGAGTCCTGCAATGACAGACGCATCTGGCGCGCTCGCCGCATTGCTCGCCGATGCCCGGGAAGCCGACCCGGCCCACCGCATCGATCTGCGAGATCCGATCGCGGCGCACGGCGCGGCCGCCATCGAAGCCGTCGGCCCGTGGCTCAAGGAACCGGCACTCGCCGCGTTCGCGATCCGGGTGATCGCCAGAGCCGGCCTCGATGGCGAACGGGAGACCGCCCTGGCGGCCCTGCGCAGCGCCCGACGCCGCCTCGACCCGCGATTCCGTGCCGACGTGGACTGGGCCCTCGGCGTCCTCAAGGTCGAACGCGTCCCCGAGCCCGTCGCAGCCAGAGCGCCGGTCCAGCTTCCGCCCCGCATCGAGCGTCCACGGACGACCTCCCGCCGGCCCCGCCCGAGCCAGCCCACGCCCTAGGGTCCCTCGCGGCCGCGCTGGCCCCTAGCTGCCGGCGTCCCGCTTCTGGGTCTCGGCGAGCTTCTTCCTCGCCTCCGTGTGGGCCTGCATCCCGTCGCCCATCCCCGCCATCGGATCGCTGCCCGGCTGCGGCACGCGATTCGGCCGTCCGGCCAGGCGCCGCGCCCGGCGTCCCTCCATGAACTCGCCGATCCGCCGCTCCACCCCCTGGTCCGACGGAACGTAATAGCGCCGGCCCTCGGCATGGAGCAGGTCCGGCAGGTACTGCTGGTCGACGTCCGCTTCCCCGAAGTCATGCGGATAGAGGTAGCCGGCGCCATCCCCGGTGTCGCGGCGCTGCCGGCCGGTCGCCGATCGCAGATGCTTCGGGACCGGCTGGGAGCCGTGGCGGATGACGTCGTCCATCGCGGCGCCGTAGGCGCGGCCGACGCGGTTCGACTTCGGTGACACGGCCACGAAGATCGTCGCCTGCGCCAACGCGTACTGCGCCTCGGGCAGCCCGATCCAGTCCAATGCCTGGCCGGCCGCGACGGCCACCTGGAGCGCCCGCGGGTCCGCGTTGCCGACGTCCTCGGATGCGCTGATGATCAGCCGGCGAGCGATGAACTTGGGATCCTCGCCGGCCGCGATCATCGCCGCCAGCCAGTAGAGCGCGGCGTCGGGGTCGTTGCCGCGAAGGCTCTTGATGAACGCGGAAACGGTGTCGTAGTGCCCGTCCCCCGCGCGGTCGTAGGCGAGCACCCGCTGCTGGGCGGCCGACTCGACGTCCTCGAGCCGCGGGCTGACGTGCCCGCCGGCGTCCCGCACGTCCTCGGTCTCGGCGATCGCTGTCGCGCCTTCGAGGACGTTGAGTGCGGCACGGGCGTCACCGCCGGCGAGCGAGACCAGGAGATCGAACGCCTCGGGTGACAGGGCCACGCCACCGGTCGGACCGAGCGCGCCGCCCAAGCCTCGTTCCTCGTCATCGATCGCCCGGCGGACCACCGTCGCGACGTCCTCGTCGGTGAGGGTCTCGAGGCGCCAGACGCGCATTCGCGAGAGCAGCGCGCCGTTGACCTCGAAGTAGGGGTTCTCGGTGGTCGCGCCGATCAGGGTGACCGTGCCGTCCTCGACGTGCGGCAGCAGGGCGTCCTGCTGGGCCTTGTTGAAGCGATGAATCTCGTCGAGGAACAGGACGCTGCGGGTGCCGTGGAGCGCGAGCCGCTCCTGTGCCTCGGCGATCGTGTTGCGGACCTCGACGACGCCCGACATGACCGCCGACAGGCTGGTGAAGTGCGCACCGATCTCGGTGGCGAGCAGGCGCGCGAGACTGGTCTTGCCGCTGCCGGGCGGGCCCCACAGGAGGAGTGACGAGAGGTGGCCGCGCGCGATGCTGCGACGCAGCGGCCCTCGATCGCCCACGAGGTGATCCTGGCCGACGAACTCGTCGAGGTTGCGCGGCCGCATCCTCGCGGCCAGCGGCTGCCGCTCCGGCGGTGGCTGGAACAGCGCTTCGGGTCTGGCGCCGGTCAGCCGGCGCGCGGATGGCATGGCTGGATGGTAGCGCGCCGGAGGTACGAGGCCGCCCCCGGAGCCGGCCCGGTCAGAGGGTGATGTGCGCCACCTGGGTGATGACCCACAGGGCGATGAGGACGCCGACCAGCGTCCCGCCGACGGTCGCGATCCGGCGGACGTCCCGGGCGACGTAGGCATATTCGTTGCCGGCCGCGACGGCCAGGGTCGAGAAGCTTCGGCCGGGTGCGTCGGCCGCGGCGCGCTGCAGGCGTGGCCGGCGAGCCATCTCGGCCGCCTGCTCCTGCGCGACGATGGCCGCCTCGAGTTCGGCGGCTCGCGCCTCCTCGTCCTCGGTCAGGGTCGTGGGGCGCGGCGCGACGCGCGGGGCCGGCGCCGCCGGGCGGGCTGCCGAACGCTGAATCGCTCGACGCTGGCCGGGTCTGGTGGTCGTGCCTCTGGCTCGCTTGGCCATGATCTGCTGAGGGCCTCCATCGCTGGGTCGGACCGGCCCGGGCTGGCGTGGCGACCCGGCCAGGTCCATCGACCGCAGAGGATAGCACCGGCCCCGGCGGGTACGTGGCGGGTGAGGTCGCCCTGCTAGACTCGGGCCGCCCACGGAGGACCCTCGGATCGACCTCAACGCGTTAGTGCAACCCTATCTCGGCGTGCTCATCGCCGGCCTCGCCGCGACGGTCCTGGTCGTCGCGATCGCCTCGATCGCGCTGGCCCGACGGACTCGACGCCTCGACGCGCGGCTGCGGGGGATCACCCGCGGCTCCGAGGGGCGGAGCCTCGAGGCCATCCTCGACGCCCACCTCGAGAAGGTGTTCGCGGTGTCGCGCGAGCTCGATGAGGTAGCCACCCGGACGGCGATCCTGGAAGACGCCCAGCGCCGGGCGTTCCAGCGGGTCGGGCTGGTGCGGTACAACCCATTCGAGGAGACCGGCGGCAACCAGAGCTTTGCGCTCGCGCTGCTCGACGCCAACGGCGACGGCTGGGTGCTGTCGAGCCTCCACGCGCGATCCGGCACGCGCGTCTACGCCAAGGCGATCAGGGCCGGCCGCGCCGAGGCCGGGCTGTCGGCCGAGGAGACCGAGGCCCTCCGGCAGGCGACGGCCTGACAGGCTAGGTGGCACGGCGGCCCTCGATGCTCCCGACATGCCCCCACGATCCGAGACCATCGCCCCGGACGTCACGATGAGCCCGGCGCGCGGTCGCCGCCGTCGCGAACCCGCCCCACTCGAGCAACTCCCCGCCTGGGGCGATCTCGTCCCGGTCATGGACCCGGGCGCCGCCGACCCCGCACCGTCGGGTCTGGAGGCGCTCCTCGGCGGGCTCAATCCCGACCAGCTCCGCGCGCCAGGCCGTCGGAGATCCTCGCGCTGACCTTTACCGACAAGGCCGCCGAGGAGATGGCCGTCCGCGTGGACCAGCTCGTTCCCTATGGCTATACCGACGCCGAGATCTCCACGTTCCACGCCTTCGGCGATGGCCTGATCCGCGAGTACGCCCTCGAGCTCGGCCTGCCGACCGACGTCCGCGTGCTGTCCCGGCCCGAGGTCGTGATCTTCCTGCGTGAGCACCTGTTCGAGTTCGAGCTCGATGCCTACCGGCCGCTC
>JACQEF010000105.1 GCA_016200745.1 Chloroflexota bacterium
GCTCTTGCGCGCGCAGACCTCGTCGTCGACGCGATCCTCGGCTACAACATCCACGGCGCCCCGCGGGGCGAGGTCGAGCGGCTCGTGGGCTTCATCGTCCGCTCGCAACGACCGGTTGTAAGCCTGGATGTCCCTACCGGTACCGATCCCGACACCGGGGGAGTCTCCGGAATCGCGATCACTGCTTGCGCGACCCTGACGCTGGCGCTGCCCAAGCCCGGCCTCGCGACTGACGCCGGAGCCGCTCGCGCCGGGCGGGTCTATGTCGCAGACATCGGGCTGCCGGCGGCGCTCTATGCTGAACTCGGAATCGATATTGGCCCGCTGTTTGCGGCCGGACGTATCGTGGCTTTGGACATGACTCGATGACCATTCGATCCCAGGAACGGTCGCTGACCGAGAAGCTCGGACTGCTCAGCGAGGTGGCGCTCTTCGCCGGGCTCTCGGACGTCGATATCGCGGCGATCGGTCACGCGACCACGATGACCCACTGCGTGCGCGGCCAGCAGATCCTGACACCGGACGACCCGCCCGACCGGATCCACATCGTCAAGAAGGGTCGCGTCCGCGTGTTCCGAATCACCCCGGACGGCAAGCAGCTGACGCTCGACATCTATGAGAAGGGGACGATCCTCGGGGACATGGGCCTCCTCGGGCAGGACCCTCTGCCAGAGGCCTACGCCGAGGCGATCGACGAGGGCGTGATCTGCACGATCACCCCGGACGAGCTGCGGCGCCTCATCGAGCGCTTCCCGGTCATCGGCGTGAACATCATCCGGCACCTCTCGCGCCGCCTCCAGAGTGCCGAACGTGAGCTGGAGGCGATGGCCTACCAGCGCGTTGACCAGCGCCTCGCCCGCCGTCTGATCGACCTGGGCCAGCGCTTCGGGGTGAAGACACCGCGAGGGACACTCATCCAGGCAAACCTCACCCAGCAGGAGCTGGCCGAAATGGTCGGCACGACGCGCGAGACGCTCGCCCATACGCTCGGCGACTTCCGGCGTCGAGGCCTGCTCGACACGACCCACCACCAGGTCCTGATCCGCGACGCCGAGCAGCTCGCGGAGGTGGCCGAAGGCGAGGACGCCACGGACGGCTGACTCGCCTCGGCGGCACAGCTCGCCTCGGCGGCACTTGAACCGGCGAGCACAATGGCTCCGTGGCGCCGTCCGAGGTGGAGCTGATCCTGGCCCGGCAGCTTGCTGATGGGCTGGCGGTCCCGGTTCTCCTTGTCGACGGCCGGGGCGACACCGTGTTCTTCAACGAGCCGGCAGAGGTGCTCTTCGGGCGGCGGTTCGACGAGGTCGACGCGCTGCCGTTCGAGGCCCGGACCGCCCTGCTCGCCCCGCGATACGCCGACGGTTCGCCGCTCACGATCGAGCAGCTCCCCGGCATGCGGGCGATGCGTGAGCGCCGGCCTGCTCACGTCGCGTTCCACATGCACGGCCTCGACGGCGTCCTCCGGCCAGTCGAGGCCACCGCCATCCCGCTCGAGAGCGCGCGGGGTCATGTGCTCGGCGCCTTCGTGGTGCTCTGGGCGCAGGAGGCAGCCGCGAGAGTGCCACCGGGCGCAGCGTGAAGATCACGGTCTGGGGCTCGCGCGGGTCGATCGCAAGCGCCGGGCCGGAGACCGTCCGCTACGGCGGCAACACCGCCTGCGTGAGCGTCGAGTCCGACGACGCGATCTGCATCCTTGATGCCGGTTCTGGGCTCCGGCGGGCCGGCCTCGTCTTCACCGGCGATGCCCGGCCGATCCACCTGCTGCTGACCCACCTGCACATGGACCACATCCAGGGCCTGGGCTTCTTCCGCCCGCTCTTCGAGTCTGGCCGGACGATTCATCTGTGGGGCCCACCATCGACTACGCAGGACCTGCGCACGCGCCTGACTCGGTACCTGTCGCCGCCCCTCTTCCCGGTGCGCATTCGAGACTTCGGCGCGGACGTCGAGCTCCATGACGCCCCGGTCGAGTCGTGGCTGGCCGACGGGTTCGAGATCCATGCCGCGGCCCTGATCCACCCGGGACCTACGCTCGGCTACCGCATCTCGGCGGGTGGCCGTTCCGTGGCCTACCTGTCCGACCACGAGCCAGCCCTCGGCGGTCCGCTGATCCGTACGCGATGGATCTCCGGCTTCGACCTGGCGGTCAGGGCGGATGTCTTGTTTCACGACGGCCAGTACACGACCGACGAGTATCGCCAGCGAGTCGGATGGGGGCACAGCAGCGTCGAGCAGGCCGTTGCGTTCGCCGACCTCGCAGGCGCCGCGCGGCTCGTGTTGTTCCATCACGAGCCTGATCACGATGACACCATGGTCGACGACATGCTCGAGCAGGCGCGATCCGCGCGTCAGAACGGATCCGCAGATGCGGCGCGCGAGGGGCTCGTCATCGACCTGTAGTGCGACGGACCCGACACCCGTCGGACCCGCCCCCTCTCGCCGTCGAATCCGTGGGTTCCCGCACTCGCGCAGGTGACCCTTCGTCGCAGGATGCTGCGTCTGAGACAATCGGCGAATGACAGTTGCGACCCCTTTAGGGGCAATGGGCCTCACCTCCGCCGCTGAGATCGTCGATCCCATCCGTTGGCTCATGGCGGTACCCGGCTGATGCTCGCCAGGACCGAACCGGCCTGTCTCGTCATCGCCGACATCGCGGGGTACAGCGGCTACCTGGCCGGCGTGGAGCTCGACCACGCTCAGGACATCCTCGCCGATCTCGTCGACGTGATCGTCGGCGCGCTGCGCCCAGCCTTCAAGCTCGCGAAGCTCGAAGGCGACGCCGCATTCGTCTACGTGCCGGCGACGACGGTCGACGGGCCCGGTCTGCGCGACGTCATCGAGCGCTGCTACTTCGCCTTCCAGCGCCGCATCCGCGACATCCGCCAAGCGTCGACGTGCGAGTGCAACGCCTGTGTCCGCATGCCCGGGCTCGACCTGAAGTTCGTCGCCCACCACGGGCTCGTCGCCCGGCAGCGGATGGCGGGGCAGGAGGAACTCGTCGGGAGCGACGTGGTCGTCGTCCACCGCCTGCTCAAGAACCACGTTGCTGAGACCCTCGGCATGCCGGCCTACGTGCTGTACACGGACGCGCTGGCCCGGGCGATGGGGCTCGACGATCCGCCCGCGGCGGGGCTGCATGAGCATCGAGAGTCCTTTGAGTCGGTGGGTGAGGTGGTGGGCTGGGTCACCGACCTCGGCGTGGCCTGGGAGGAGGAGCGGCGGCGCGAGCGGACGAAGATCAGCGACGACGATGCGCTCGCCGTGATCACCATCCCAGCGGCTGTCCCTCGCGGCATTCTCTGGGAGTGGGCCACATCGCCCGCCCGTCGGATCCGCTGGACGTCGGGCATGACCGACGTGGTCGAGGACCTCGTCAACGGACGGCGGGGGGTCGGTACCGTCAACCACTGCGCGCACGGCAAGAACGTGTCCATCGAGGAGGTCCTCGACTGGTACCCGCCCGAGTACGAGACGAAGCGGATCAAGACCCCCTTCCGGGGCGTCCCGCGGCTCGTGATCACGATGGAACTGATCGCGCGCGGCTCGGATCAGACCGACCTCGTCTACCGGGTGGCCCGGCCGCACTCGCTCAAGGACCGCCTCATCCTGCAGGCGATGGAGGGGCAGTTCCGGACCGCCGTGGTGCGCGACAGCGCAACACTCATCGAGCTCGCCGCAGCCGACGCCGCGGAGCGTGCCGCAGGCCGTGCGACGGAGCCGGACGTCCCGGCGAGCACCACCCGCCACCTGTCGGCGCCCCTGGCGGCCACCGGGGGACCCATCGCCTACCTGTCCGAAACGTAGGCGTCGAGTACGTCCATCTGGCGCGGCGTCGCCTGCGGCGCGAGCCGGAGATCAGCCCGTCCGTGCCCATCGCTCGCGGAGCCTTGAACCGCTGGATCGACTCAGCGAACGCCTGGGACGGGACGACAGCGCGGGCCCACGGAAAGCCAACCACCAGGTGTCGGGGATCGCTATCACGAAGCGACGGTTGTCACGGAGGTCCTCCGCCCAAAGCCCTGGCTTCTGAGCCCTCAAGTGAACCGACCATGACAGCCTGCTCCATTGTCGCTGTCGTCGTCCCAGCCGGACCGTGCCTTCGGTGCATGGGGATCGTGACCGATGCGCGTGTCGAGGAGGCACGAAGGCGGCGCCAGGGCGCCAGGGCTACCTGGCGGCTGCGGCCGAGCCCGAGGTCGTGAGCATCAACGGCATATTGGCGTCGGAAGCAGTAACAGCCACGATGATGCTGCTCGCCGGCGCCGACACGTATATGCCGAGGCGCCGGTATTCCTTGCCACCCGGAGTCCTGCGGGAGGTTACGGCCGAGCCCGACCTCCGATGTCGAGCCTGCCGGAATGCAGGACTTCGACATTGATCGCACACGGACCGAATCCGGCGGATGGGTCACACGCGCACGATCCTTGAACCCGGGACACCGGCCCACCTCGTCCTCGCGAGGGATGAGGTCTATGGTCGCCTGATCCAGAGTCAGGTGCCTTACCGCTTGGCCACTCGCCATTGTCGCGAACTCAGGATCGCCCAGGGTTCGAGCCCGATCCCTCCCGCGCGGAATCATGGGGAGTTCGTACGGCTGAGGAAGAGGCCCGGCAGGGGGAGTCAGCCTACGCTTCCGTCGTCACGCTTGACGCTGGGTACCGCGAAGCCGAGCGTGACCGCGGGGAGGCAGGGATGGCCTACAGAGGGCTGTTCATCGGGATCGATCGCTACGCCGACGACCGAGTCGCGTGGCTGAGTTGCGCGAGCCGCGATGCCGTCGCGTTGCACGCCCTGTTTGAGGACACGCTGGGGCCGGGTGGCGCGCTCGTCAGCGATGACCGGGCGACAGCCGACGCGATCCGCCGCTCCCTCGGCGAGCTTCAGGAAACCAGTAAGGACGACGTGGTGGTCATCGCCTTCTCAGGACACGGCGCACCGAGCCACCACCTTGTCGCCCACGACACGGATCCCGACGACTTGGACCGGACGGCCATCTCCCTCGAGGAGCTGACATCGATCTTCTCGAGCATCCCGGCCAAGCACCTTCTGTTCATTCTCGACTGCTGCTTCTCTGGCGGGATGGGTGCCAAGGTCCTCACGCCCGAAACGCTCCCGAGAGATCTTCGGTCGGCGGCGGAACTGCTGGATCAGCTCTCCGGCGAGGGCCGCGTGATCTTGGCGGCATCCGCTGCGCATGAGCCCGCTTGGGAGAACGCCCGTCTCCGCCACGGCCTGCTGACATTCCACGTCATCGAAGGACTTCTCGGCGCTCCTGGCGTCGTGGAGGGTGGCCGTATTCCCCTCTTTCGTGTGCTCGACTACGTGACCCGATCGGTCGTGACAAGTGCACGTGAGCTCGGCCAAGAGCAGCACCCAGCGATCCGCGGATCCTTCGAGGGCGATGTTGTTTGGCCAGTCTTTCGGAAGGCGGAAGCGTACTCACTTGCCTTCCCGGGATGGGACGCCAACCGTGCCTCAGCCGACATCCGGAGCTTGGAGCGGCTGGGCTTCCCGAGCGCGCTCGTCGATGCGTGGGCCGGGAGCATCCCGTTTCTCAACGAGCTGCAGCTCGCCGCGATCAACGAGATGCGCCTCCTCACCGGCGGCAACATCCTCGTCTCGGCTCCGACCTCGTCCGGCAAGACAATGGTGGGCGAGCTCGCGGCCCTGAAGGCCGCACTCGAACGTCGTCGATCGGTCTTCCTCCTCCCGATGCGCGCGTTGGTCAACGACAAGTATGACGCATTCACGAGGACCTACTCGGCGTTCGGGATTCGGACAATCCGGGCCACGGGCGAGATCGCCGATGACGTCCCGGATCTGATGCGGGGCCAGTACGACATCTGCCTGATGACGAACGAGAAGTTCGCAGCTCTGGCGCTCCAAGTGCCCCACCTTCTTGACCAGGTCTCGCTCGTCGTCGTGGACGAGGCCCAGCTCATCGCAGACGAGGGCCGCGGGGTAACACTGGAGTTCCTGCTCACAATGCTGAAGGTCCGCACGCACGGTCGGCCGCCTCAGATCCTCCTTCTGTCGGCCGTCGTCGGTGACGCACATGGCCTCGATACCTGGCTCGGAGCCTCCCTCCTCCGTAGGACCGAGCGTCCAGTCCCCCTCGACGAAGGCGTGATCCGTCCGGATGGTGCCTATCGTTTCATGGCCCCAGATGGCACCGAGCAGATCGAGTCGCCCTTCATCGCGCCCATGTACGACAGTCGCAACCGGGCATGGGTCATCCCGCTGGTGCGGCGCCTCATGGACGAGGGCCAGCAAGTCATCGTCTTCCGCGCCACGAAGCCCGAGACACGTTTCGCTGCCGAATACCTCGCGACGTCGCTCGGCCTGCCACCGGCGGTCGCCGCCATGGCGCAGATGCCGACAGGTGACCCGTCGATTGCTTCGTCTGCCCTCCGCAAGGTTCTCGAGGGCGGAGTTGCCTTTCACAACTCTGATCTGCATCGAGAAGAGCGCCACGCGCTCGAAGAGCAGTTCCGTGCAACGGGCTCGACCTTACGCGTATTGGTGGCGACGACCACGCTGGCGATGGGGGTCAATACGCCGGCGAGCTCCGTCGTGATCGTCGACCTCGAACACCCTGGCACTCCGCCGAGCCCGTACTCCGTCGCCGAGTACAAGAACATGGTCGGCCGCGCCGGACGCCTCGGGTTCACCGAGCACGGTCGTTCGTTCCTCATCGCCCCGAACGCGGCCACTGAGCATGTCTACTGGCAGAGATACGTTGCGGGGACACCGGAGAACATCGAATCCCGTTTTCCGCTCGAGAGCGGCGACCCAGCATCGGTCATCACGCGGATCCTCGCGACCGCTGAGGGGCGCCCGGACGCCCGCGAAGCGACATCGGGCGGCATGACCGCCGGCGACGTCATCGGTTTCCTGACGGAGAGCTTCGCGGCATCGCGCCGGGCAATGCTGTCGCCAAGCTGGGTGCTCGACCCCGCTCCTTTCGCACGCTCGCTTGAGCAGCTGGCCGCGAATGGGTTGGTCGAGGCAGACGCTGAAGGACGGTTCCATCTCATGCCACTCGGGCGGCTCGCCGGCCAGACGGGCACTGACGTGCGATCCGTCATGCGGCTCGTCTCTGCGCTACGCCCGGTCCCAACCGAGACGATCAACGAGGCCACGCTGGTGGCGGCCACGCAGCTCACCGTCGAGTTGGATGAGACCTATGTGCCCCTGAACCGCAAGAGCAAGGAGAAGGAGCCCGCAGCGTGGGTCTCGCTGCTACGACGGCGAGCCGTCGCGCCTGCCGTCCTTGGACAACTCGCATACAACGCCTCGGACGCATCGACTGGCGTCATGCGGGCGAAAAGAGCGGCCGCCTGCCTGATGTGGATGAGCGACATGCCGATCACCCAGATCGAGCGACAACTGATCCAGTTCGGCGGCGCCTTTGACGCTGCGGGGCCGCTCCGAAGTGTTACCTCGCGCACCTTGGACTTGCTGCCAACGACCGTCTCGGTCGCTCAGATCCTGCACTCAGACCTCGACCTGAGCGATCGCGCCCACGATCTCTTCGCTCGCTTAGAGGTTGGCCTACCGGAGGCTGCCGCCCCACTCGCGCGAGGAGTCGGCGAGGCCCTCACTCGAGGCAACTACCTCGAACTCGGCAGGCGCGGGCTCCTCGATCTCGCGGCACTCGGAGCGGCCTCGGATGAGGTACTCGGGGAGTGTCTCGACGAATCCGGCTCGAAGGTGGCGGCAGTGCGAAGGTTCTTGGCCGGTCGCGAGCTGCTCCCCGCCACGCTTATCGTCGAATTGCCGGCCTACCGAGAACAGGACGAGGCGATCCCAACCTGACTCCCAATCGTTTGGCGCGCCCAGAACATCGTCACCTTGGTCAGCACGAAGAAGGTCGTTGCTCCGGCGACGCGGCGGAAGTCGAAGTGCCGGCCTCGTCGGCGAAGAGATAGATGCGGCCAGGCGCAAGGTGGGCGGCGCTGTCGGTCACGTCAGCCACGACAGGTCATCTGCCTCGGGGACGGGCTGCCGCTCCAGTCGGGCCGTCACACGGACGATCAGCAGCGTTGCCTGCGCGACGGCAAACGCGTGCACCTCGTCCGTGTCGCCGGAGTGGGTCACGCTGTTTGCGAGGGCGACCGCCGCCTTCATGAAGCGTCGCATCTCCTCGTTTGCCTTCCCACCGAAACGGTGCTCGAAATACAGGTCGAGCCGCTCCTTCGCGTCACTCGGCCCGGGCGGCTCCTTCCCTACGGGCACCATGTCCTCGCTGAACACTAAGCGAGCAAGGGCGATCAGGATCTCGCGAGCTCGCCGGCCGACGTCCTGGTAGTCGTCCAGCGTCTTCGCGCTCTCGAGGCGCGCCTTCAGGCCACCGAGGCGGTGTTCGACGCCGTCGATGGTGTCCTCGCCCCAGTCGGCGACAGCAACGGCATCCAGGCGGGCACGGAGCTCATCGATCACGGGACTGACGAGCTGCTCAATGTGATTCCTGCGGCCGGCGTAGCCGCCGAAGGTTCCCCAGACGCCATACCACTCCCACAGGCCTGACCACGGGAATGGGTCGCTCACGCCGAGCGCGCCGAGTCCGCGCCGCAAGCGCGTGCGGCGCTGCTTGTAGGTCGGGTCGACGGTCTTCATCTGTGGCCCGCCGGTCGCAACCGCGGTCAAGAGTCCCTGCTGCAGCTCGAGCAGGGTGATCAGCTCATCGATCGTGTCGCCGGGCGGTCCGACGTCCAGGTAGTGCTCGTCGTCCATCGAACCGGCATCGTATCGCCGGTTCGCTTCAGCCCACCCTCGCGGTCAGCGGGTGGTCCCAGCCGGCAGCTCGGTGCTTGCCCTCCCCCCTCAGCCGGACGAACTCTCCTGGATTCCGCGCAGGGGGCATCGAAGGCCGCGATGACTGGCTCGCCGCGGTCAGGCGTCCCGCGCGCACTTCCCGAGAGATGGGCCAAGGCGACCCCGGGGCAGGGGGGAGCTTCTGCATTCGATCTATGAACGGATCGTCGTTCGGGGCCCGGAGTTCGTCGGCTCTCGACTCATGCCGGAGGCTTACTCGCTGGGCCTCGCGCTCGCGTTACCCGAGCGCGTTCAGCCTGCGCAGGGGTGGGTACTGGCGCGATCGACTGGGGATGGGTCGGCGATAACCACCTCAATCATACGGATCGACCGTAGGCACGAGTGGAGGTATTCCTTCGGGCTGACTGGCCGCGTAGCTGTCGTCGAAAGGCATCCGAGCGGTTCGACTCAGGCGCTGCGAACGAAGACGGGTGAGCTTCTTTGCTATAGCTGCGGCTCGCCAACCGGTAGCCATGGAATGGCCCGGTGGTGTCCAGCGTGTCGGACCGAACGGCGTCGAGCCCGGGCAGGCGCGACCTGGGACGCTGCGCCCTCAGCCCATGTGGTCCCCGGCGACTCGCCTCGTCAGAATCCAAACCCGCCGCGAACGAGTTTGCTCGACAGCCGCGTAGCGACGTCCCCCCTGATGGCCTCGGCCGTTCAGGCCGTGATCGACATTCGTCCGAGGTACGCGAGAAACGTGCGAACGAGCGTGAGCTTGTTCCTCCAGTGGTGCGCTGAGGCGCGGGTCGCAGTCGGGCAGGTTGACGGCCGATTGGTCAAGTTCGGGTTCAGGCCCTTGGCTACGTGAGCACCAGGGGGTCGCGGAAATGCCCAGCTGTACTACGTTCGGTTGTTCCTGCGGGCCATCGCGGCGGCAGACGCCGCGAATAGCCCAGAAGCTACGGTGGGTCGCCCCAGAGACCGAGACGTAAATGCCGACTAGAGCTTCTCCGTTGGCTCCGCTTGAGCTGTTCGGTGGCGGCCGCGTCGGTCCGGCCTGACGGGTTGCGGCGGGCGCACTGTCCTGCCGACAACCGCGATCTTCCGGACCCGGAGCGCGGCCGACCAGACCGTAGCGACCACGGCTTTGCCGCCGCTTATCGCGTCGCCTCGTGCCACGGCGCGGACGCACGATGCGTGGCATCAGAACGTAGTCTTCGGACATGAACGTCGGCAGGGGGACCGTTCGGGCCTACCTCAAGGGTCTCCAGGACATCTCGCTCGTCTCGGGTGCAACTGAGCACACCTACCGCGAGCCGCTGGTCAAGTTCCTCGTCGCCGCTAGCAAGGACCTCGGGCTCGGCACCGTGGATGTCCACGGAGAACTGCGGCTCGCGTCGGTCGGGCAGCCGGACCTCCAGGTCGTGAACACGTCAGGCTCGCCCATCGGCTACGGCGAGACCAAGGTGCCCGGCTCAGCGACCGAGTTCGCCAAGACCCTCGAGAGCGAACAGGTCACCAGGTACCGCGCGAGCATCCAGAACCTCCTGGTCACTGACTTCATCCATTTCGCCCTGTTCCGTGCGGACGTTGGTCGCCTCGACGTGACCCTGATCGAGACGCCCGGCAAGATGGCCGCCGGCTCGCACGCCGTCTCCGAGCCGGTGCTGCTCCAGTGCAGCCAGATGTTGTCGGCGTTCTTCTCGGCGTCCGCGCCGAGCGCGACGTCCGCCGAGCAGCTGGCCGACGGCTTGGCGCGTCGGGCCACGCTGCTGCGCGATGCGATCCGGACGCTGATCGGTTCGACCCTGCCCGACGGCGAGGCACTGCGCCGGCTCTGGGACTTCTACAAGCGAAGCCTGATGTCCGACATGACCGCGGACGACTTCGCGGACACGTACGCGCAGACCCTCATGTACGCGCTGTTCCTGACCCGGCTCGAGAAAGGCCCCCTCACCGACCTCGACGCCGCGTGGAATGCGATCCCGACCGACGTCCCGATCATGAAATCGGCGATCGAACCGCTCCGGGCGGCCGGCAAGATCCCCGATCCGCTGGCCGTCTGGCTCGAGGACTCGCTGCACTTGCTGGCGGCAACGCCGAACACGGTCGTCCAGACGATCGGCCACCCGAGCGCCGGCAAGGCCGACCCGATCCTGTACTTCTACGAGCACTTCCTCGCCGCCTACGACAAGGTCGAGCGGATCAAGAAGGGCGTGTACTACACGCCGCGGCCGCTCGTGGACTACCTGGTACGGGCCGTGGACGACACGCTCCGTGCCTCCTTTGGCAAGCCGCTCGGCCTCGCCGACAAGGACGTGCGGCTGCTAGATCCGGCGCTCGGAACGGGGACGTTCCTCCTTGCTGGCGCGCAAATGGCCGCCGACGAAACGGAGGCCGCCCTCGGCTCCGGAGCGGTCAAGGGCGTGCTCGAGGACCACGTGCTCCGACACTTCTACGGGTTCGAGTTACTGCCCGCCCCGTACACGATCTCGCACCTGAAACTCGCGCTCTTCGCCCGCGACCGCAACGTGAAGTTCCTCGACAAACGCGCCCAGGTGTTTCTGACGAACACGCTCGGGGACCCGGTCCAGCGCGCCGACGACGGCGGCCTGCTTGCGTTCTTCGTTCCCGGGCTCATCGAGGAGGCGGCCGCTGCGGAACGGGTCAAGGCCGACCAGCCAATCCTCGTGGTGATCGGGAATCCGCCCTGGTCCGCCACGAGCCACAACAAGCAGCCCGAGATCGAGCGCCTCTTTGACGCCTGGAAGAACGTGGACGGCCGACCGGGCAGCGCCAAGATCAAGGACGCACGGATCGCGCTCAACGACGACTACCTCAAGTTCCTGCGCTGGGCCGTCTGGAAAGTCGTCGAGCAGCCCGGCGGCGCGCGCCACGGGATCGTCGCCTTCGTGACGAATCACGGCTTCATCAATAACCGGGTCCACCGCGGCGTGCGCAAGGCGCTGCTCGACGCCTTCGACGAGATCTACGTCTTCGACCTTCGCGGGAACCAACGCCTCTGGGTCAAAGGCGTGGTCGACGAGAAGGTGTTCCCCGACGTCCAGCAAGGCGTTGCCTTGACGGTGCTGGTGCGTCGAGATGTCGAGAGCAAGGCACCGGCGAAGGTCCGCTACCGCTCGATGCGCGGTACGCGCGACGAGAAGTACGGCGTCGCGGACACCGCACGTCTGGCCGACGGTGTATGGGTCGAGGTGCCGACCGCCAGTCCGTATTGGTCGTACGCCCCGGCCGACGTCCCCGCCGAGGGTGAGGTCGAAGGCGTCGGGTACGAAACCTGGCCGTCGGTCGTGGACGTCTTTCCGATCTCGACTTCGGGGATCCAGTCGTCGCACGACGACCTCGTGTCTGACGTGACTGTTGCGGCGGTCGCGGACAAGATCCGTCAGGTTGCTGACCCATCGATCCCCGATGACGTCTTGAAGGAGCGTCACCTCATCACCGAGAACGATCGATGGAAGTGGGCGAAGCAGCGCAAGGGGTTCACGGGCTTCGACGAGTCCAAGGTCATGCCCTGGCTCTACCGCCTCTTCGATCGGCGCTACGTGTATTGGGACCCGTTGTTCGTCCAATGGCCGCGGACCAAGGTGATGCGGCATTTGCTCAAGCGACCGATGGGACTCGGCGGGGAGCATCGGCTCGCTCTCGTCGTCCAGCGCTCGCGCCCGATCGCGACGATCGCGACGGTCGCGCGCGGGCCGGCGACGGCACACGTCACGGGCAACTGGTGTCACGTGTATCCGTTCCGCCTCTCCGACGTGACGGCCGAGGATGGCCTGCTGCCCGCTTCGGACGCGTGGCGGGAGAACCTCGACGCAACGATCGTGGCCCGGCTCCACGTGGCTTACCGACGCCGACCGACGGTCGATGAGGTCGCCTGGTACACGTTTGGCGTGTTGTCAGCCCCGTCGTACCGCAGTCGGTTCTCGGCATCGTTGGCCATCGATCATCCAAGGATCCCGTTCGCGGCCGATCCAATGGTGTTCACCGAGCTCGCGAAGACGGGCGAGGAACTGGGCACTGCCCACCTGCTCGAGGCCACGGTCGCCCCCGACATCCGCTTCGTCGGCAGCGGTACGAACGCCGTCGATGATGTCCGCTACGACGACGCGACGAACAGCGTCTGGGTGAACGCCTCGCAGTCCTTCACCGGTGTGCCGCTCGAGGCTTGGACATGGGGCGAGGGGTTCCGGCCGCTCGAGCACTACCTCGATGAGCGGCGAGGTCGGCGGCTCGACACGGATCAGATCCAGGCATTCCAGTCCGCCATCCACGCGGTTCGTGAGTGCATTCGCCTCGGACCCGCGCTGGACGCCGCGCTCGACGCGGTTATCACGGACGCGCTGGACTTCACGACCTTCGCGGCCGCCACATTCCCGTGACGATCCGCCCGAAGCAGGGCGACATCGACCTGCTCAATCAACTCATCGACATGCGGGACTCCGCGCACCTCGCGGGGCACACGTCCGAGCCTTTCCGGCTGTTCGAGTTCAATGGCAGTGAGTCGATACTCTTCGGCCCCGGACGAAGCGGGGGCGCTGATGTCTCAACGAATGGGATGAGCCGGCTCCAAGATCTCGGCGTCCTCCGCGTTGTCGGAGTGCTCGACAATGGCTACTCGTTCGATCTCGTCGATGACATCGAGGATCGGCGCGAGGAGATGCGAGTCGCCGCCGGTCAGCCCTCGCGGATGGGTGAACTCCAGGCCAGTGTGGCGCGAGCGGAGGCGGCAACCACGCTGGCGGAAGCAGGCCGCCGTCAGGTAGAGGCTGACTCAGCGAGGGCTCGCGAGCGGCGCTCTGACCTCCGGGCCCTTTTCGCTCACCGAGTCGGGCGATGGGTCCTCTGGTTCGCCCGCATCGTGCTGGGGACGCTCTACATCGGTGCCGTCGTGCTGGCCGGCTACTTCGTGTCGGCGAACCTGCCGGTCGCGATCGTCGTGGCGGTCATCGGCGTCTCGGTTGTGCTGGCGGCCCTCGACTGGCTCCTGCACATCGACGGATTTGCCCTCGCCGCGACCCTCGAGTCGCGTACCGTCAAGGGATTAGTGCTCTGGCTGGAGTCGTTCGACCCTGAGTGAGGAGTGATGGGCCTACTCCTGACCGGCGATCGGCGCAGTTGCAAGGAGCCACCCGACGGTGGCGTCAACTCCGGCCGACCACTCGTCGAGCGTCGGCGGCTCCAGGACGTCGCGGAAGAAGCCCGAGGCCTGGCCGGCGGAGTCGAAGGTGCCGTCGTAGCCGGCGAGGAGGTCCGCGTCGCGGAGCCAGTCGCGGAGGAACTCCCAGGACGCGACGACGCCATGCTCGACGCGGAACGCGGGGTTGCTCAAGCATTCGAGGCCAACCGCCCAGATCAGCGCGAAGCGGAAGGGATCCGACCCGCGCTCCAGCGGGACCTTCAGCGCCGGGAAATGACGCTCGATCGCCGCCTCGATCGAGATCGCGAGGTGCTCGCCGAAGGCGGCGACGAACCGATCACGGAGATCACTCACGGATCCATCGTCCGGCGGATCGAACGCTCGCGATAGGGGTGGGTGGGGCGTAGGCTGCCGTCGTGTCGCTGACTTCGACGGACCTCCGTTCGGCCAAGCCCGAGGATCTCCTCGCCCTGTTCGCACGGATCGTTGACGAACTCCTGAGCCAAGGCGTAGTCCGGAGCACGAACAACCCGGTCGCCGATTACAGCGAGTACCTGACGGCGCGGGCCCTTGGGCTCACGCTCGTCGCGAACTCCTCGATCGGCTTCGACGCGATCGGCGAAGACGATGTCCGATACCAGGTCAAGGCGCGACGGCTGACGGCCAGTAACGGCTCGCGCCAACTCGGCTTCATCCGTGGTCTGGAGACGGATGAGGACCCGTTCGATGTGCTCGTCGGGATCCTGTTCAATGCCGACTTCACCGTGCTCCGGGCCGCCATGGTTCCGATTGAGGTCGTTCGCGCCCGGGTTGCGCGGATCGACTACGTGAACGCCTGGCGGCTCGTCCTCACGGACGCGGTCTGGTCGGTACCTGGCGTCGAGGACGTGACGGACCGGATCCGCGCCGCCGCAGCCGCTCCGGCCGCCGCTCCGGCGCTTGTGCAGGCAGCCCCGCCCCGGACCAAGGCTCAGGCGTCAGATCCGTTGTGGGCCACGGCGCTTCGGCGCTACGCGGCCCCGCGGACCCTCCGGACGCGCGCCCGGGGCAGCGAGTTCGAGGTCGCCGCACATGACGGCTGGCTCGCCATCACGCCCGGAACCGGTCGCGCGCGACGCGTCTTCGAGGCCGAGTTCGTCGCCGCCATCCCGCTCATCGGCGCGGCGTCCCGTCAGGACCTCCACTCGGTCACGTTCAACAGTTCGTACCTCGGGGCGATCGTCGCGGATCTCAAGGGAGGCGGCTGACCCAGACCTTGGGCAGTCCGATCGGGGGTCAGTCCTCCGAGACCGGTACCCGGTCTCCCCAGATGTCGTCGAACCAGACGCGCGGGACACCGACTTTCGAGGCTACCGCACCCAGCCGGTCCTGGATCCGCCAGTACTGCTCCCCGGTCTCGATGCGCTTGATGCGCGTCGCGCCCGGGCGCTCGCCGAGCCGCCGCAGGCGGTCGAGGACGATCGTGTCAACCGGGCAGTACAGCCAGGGGACGATCGTCTCGACGTCGCTGTCCGAGAAGTAGCGACTGAATAGCACGAGGTCGCGCACGAATAGGGCGAGGACCTTGGTGGAGTGACCCCACTTGTAGCCCGGGTGGATCCGGGGTTGGACCTCGGGCGGGTTCAGGGTGAGGACACAGGCGGCCACCGTGTCGAGGCTGCGCATGAACCAGCGACGGAACGCGTCCTCGTCCTTCAGGCGAGGAAGGCTGTCCACCGGGAGGGTCGCCAGCAGCGGGACTAGGGCGTCCTTCGTCGTTGCCTGGAAGACCCGGGTGACCGAACTCGGCAGCGAGCTTCGGGCGGTCATCCGAAGCGTCGCCCGATGGTGGTCGTGTGCGATGCGCCGGTAGTCGGCCTCGAGCCGGTCCAAGTCCAGTGCCTACTCGCGCGCGTCGAGGCTGCTGGGCGACAGGAGGAGTGCCGCCAGCCGCGGGCGATCCATTGGCTCGCGGTCGAGCATCGCGACGAACTCGTCCCATCGATCCGATGGCAGCACGAAGACGCGGCGATCAGCGGGGTCGGCTGACGCCTCGTCAGCGGCGTTCGCTACCTGTTCGTCCATGGACGGAGCCTGCCGGAGAGAGGGGTGCTGGTCAAGCGTCGCGACCTCAGCGGACTTTCGGACGGCCGTTCGTGCAGAGCCGGGTGAGGGGCGATGCATGAACCCACTGCGGGTCAGCGAACAACTCCGGGCCTCGCATCAGTCCTACCTGCGGACGACGTTCGCGCCGCGGCGCGAGGACTGGCGGCTCGCGTTCGAGGCGGCGCTCGAGTCCGACCTCCCGCTTACAAAGGGTCCCTACCTCCAGGCGACGCCGGCGTACGAACTCGGGGCCTCGCTCGGGGAACTGATCGTCGCCGGTGACCTCTGTCAGGAGTTCAGCGCGATGCCGGCGGGTGCCTTCCCGCTGGACCGCCGCCTATACAGCCACCAGGTCGATGCGATCAAGGCCGTCCGCGCTGGCCGGAACGTGATGGTCGCCACGGGCACCGGCTCGGGCAAGACCGAGGCTGCGCTCTTCCCTCTCCTCGACGGACTGCTCCGCGAGCGCGCGGCCGGCACGCTCCGCGAACCCGGCGTTCGGGCGATGTTCCTCTACCCGCTCAACGCGCTCGCCAACGACCAGATGCGCCGACTCCGAGCCATCCTCGCGGGCTTCCCCGACGTCACCTTCGGGCGCTATGTCGGCGACACCGAGCGCGATGCGCGCAAGGCGCTCGACACGTACCGGGTCGTCCACCAGGGCCAGGATCCGCTGCCCAACGAGATCCTGTCGCGCCCGGAGATGCAGGCTCGGCCCCCGCACATCCTGATCACGAACTACTCGATGCTCGAGTACCTCCTCCTGCGGCCCAACGACAGCCCGTTTTTCGACGGGCCGACGCGCCGGTTCTGGCGGGCGTTCGTGCTCGACGAGGCGCACGTGTACGACGGGGCCGACGGGACCGAGGTCGCGATGCTCCTGCGCCGTCTCAAGGACCGGGTCACCGACAGCGAGCCAGGCCGGATCCGGTGTATCGCGACAAGCGCGACCCTCGGCGGGGGCGCGCAGGACTACCCCGCGCTCGCCGAGTTCGGCAGCAATCTGTTCGGTGAGCCGTTCGAGGCGACGGACATCATCGGGCCCAAGGTGCGCGAGCTTCAGCGGGAGACCGCCGCATACGCCCTCCCTCGCCCGCTCTACCGGGCGGCCGCCACCGCGATCGAGACGGCGGCGTCCGAGGACGAGGCCGTGCGCGGCCTTCGGAGCGTCGTTGCCCAGCAGCTTCCGGCGGCCACGGCGCGGCTCGAGGCCGAGACGTCCCTCGATGCCTCGCTCCTCGCCCTGCTCGGACCGGATGAGCGCGTCATCTGCCTCCAGAACAAGCTCCGCGACGGCGCGGTCCTGCTGCCCGAGGCGACCGAGGCGGCCTTCGGAGACCCGGCCGCTGCCGACGATCTCGTGGCACTCGTGGAACTCGCGGTCCAAGCGCGCGAGAACGACATGGATTCGCCGCTCGTCCCGGCGCGCTACCACTTCTTCCTGCGCGGCCTCGAGGGTGCGTACGTCTGTCTCCACCCCGAGCACCCGGCCGAGCGGGCGCGGCTGTTTCTCGAGCCGCACGATGCCTGCCCCGCCTGCGACGACGTGGGGGTTCGAGCCGCCGTGTTCGAGCTGGGCGCGTGCCGCCGGTGCCGGGCCGAGTACTTGATCGGGGCGACCCGCGGCGACATGCTCGAGCGCGTCCCGATCGGCGTCGTGCCCTCGACCTACCTCCTGCTCGACACCGCCGAGGGCGCGACCGACGAGGACGAGGACGAAGGGAGCGACGAGTCAGACGACGTCGAGGTGTTCCTGTGTCCCGGCTGCGGCCAGATCGACGGCGAGCCCGCGGTCGATTGCGACTGCGCGAGCCCGGCTGGCCGGATCCGGATGCTGTCGCGGCCAGTCGCCGACGAGTCCCCGGGACTCCGGCGGTGCGGTGCGTGCGGCGCGTCGGGTCATGGCGGCGACGCGGTCGGCCGCTTCCTGACGGACCAGAACGCCCCGGCTGCCGTCATCGCGACCGACGTGTACCGCGAACTCCCAACGTCCAAGGACCCGCAGATCGCGACGAAGGTCGGCTCCGGCCGGAAGTTGCTCGCGTTCGCCGACTCCCGGCAGGACGCCGCGTTCTTTGCCCCGTACCTCAAGCGGACCTACGACCGGGCGATGCGCCGGGCGATGATCCTGCGGGCCGTACGAGCGGTCGGCACCGACGGCCCTGTCCGTCTGGCCGACCTTGAGCCGCATCTCCTCCAAGAGGCTGAACGGCACCTCGTCATCGACCCCTCGGGCAGCGCGCTCGGCAAGTTGCGCGAGATCCGCACCTGGCTGATGCAGGAGATGATCGGCATCGAGCGTCGCCAGAGCCTCGAGGGTGTCGGGCTCGTTCGGGTCGCGATCGCCATGCCCGCTGCACCGCCACCGGCCGCCCTCGCGCCGCTCGGGCTCAACGACACCGACAGCCGGACCCTGACCGCCCTGCTCCTCGACACTTTGCGGACGTCCGCCGCCCTGTCGTTCCCGGCGAACGTCAACCGCGAGGACGTTGAGTTCAGCCCGCTCAACCGTGACTACGGCGTCCGCAGCGACGCGTCGGAGTCGACGAAGGCCGTCGTGTCGTGGGTGCCCAAGGGCGCGAACCGCCGGAGCGACCTGCTCAACCGGGTGGCCGCGACCCGCGGCGTGACGATCGATGTCAAGGTCATGCTCCGCGCGCTGTGGGACGAGATGACCGCGGCCGGGTCGCCCTATGCCGCCCTGCTGGCGGCGACCGTGGACGTGAAACGTGGTGGGACGCTGCGGCGGCTCAACCACGAACGGCTCGAGCTGGTGACGCCGCTTGAGGCCGCGACCGGCTATCGCTGCGATCACTGCCGCCAGGTTTGGTGGACGCAGGTGGAGGGCGTGTGCCCGACGTTCCGCTGCACGGGCACGCTGACGGCGATCGCGCCCGACGACTGGCTCGGCCATTACGCCGACCTGTACGAGCGGCTCGAGCCGATCGCGCTCGAGGTCGAGGAGCACACCGCCCAGTGGTCGAGCGTCCGCGGTGCGGAGATCCAGACCGCCTTCGTGGATGGCGACCTCAATGTCCTGTCGTGCTCCACGACGTTCGAGCTCGGCGTGGACCTCGGCGACGTCGAGGCTGTCCTGCTCCGCAACGTCCCTCCGAGCCCGGCGAACTACGTCCAGCGGGCCGGCCGCGCCGGTCGCCGACTCGGGGCGGCGGCGATGGTCCTGACGCTTGTCCAGCGCCGCAACCACGATCTCGCCTTCTACCGCGAGCCGCGCCTTCTCGTCGATGGGAAGGTCGCCCCGCCGCGCATTGTCATCGACAACCCGGTCATCGCCCGGCGGCACGCGCACGCGGTCGCTTTCGCGGCCTACCAGCGCCACGTCGAGAAGGCGGGCGACGTGGCGGGCTTCTTCATCACCGTGGACGGGTCGGGGCTCACCCAGGACCAGCGCTTCATGGCCTGGCTGCGCCAGCACCCGGCCGGCCTCGGCGCGGCCCTCCTCCGGATCGTCCCGGCCGCGGCCCAGGGCTTCGACGGCCTCGATCTGGCCGAATGGGGCTGGGTCGCCGACCTCGATACCGAGCGGCTCGACGATCCCTCGACCGGCTGGCTTGCGCGGGCCGGCAACGTCCTCCGCGAGGACCGCGCCCAACTCGACACGTTGATCACTGAGGCGTCGGCAGAGCGCGCCTTCGGTCGCGCGAAGGCGCTCCAGTACCAGATGAACACGCTCGACAGGGAGCAACTGATCGGGGCGCTCGCGCGGCGCAACGTGCTGCCCAAGTACGGCTTCCCCGTCGACGTCGTGCAGCTCGACCTGTCGCGCGCGAACGCGAGCGAGGCGTCGGGCATCGAACTCGATCGCGACCTCCGAGTCGCGATCAGCGAGTACGCCCCGGGCTCCGAGGTCGTCGCCGGCGGGGTGGTCTGGCGGAGCATCGGGCTCAAGCGCCGGATCGACCAGCTGTGGCCCGAGCGGGAGTGGGCCCTGTGCAAGACGTGCGATGCGTACCGCGAGGGCATCGCCGCGCCGGATGCCGAGTGCCCCGTCTGCCACAGCACCGAGGTCGCCAAGAGCGGCCGCCGGCTGATGCCGATGTTCGGGTTCATCGGGGAGAACGCGAGCACCCAGGTCGGCGACGCGCCGATCCTGCGCCGATCCTCGATCCGCTCGTGGTTCGGCAACTACGACGTCGAGGGCAAGGAACGCCCGTTTGCGCCGCTCGACGGGCTCGACCCGGCCTTCGGCGACGGCCGGACGAGCCGCCAGGGTCGCATCGTGATCATGAACCAGGGTCCCGGTGGCCGCGGCTTCGGGATCTGCGCAACGTGTGGCCGCGGGATCCCGCGGCCGCTCAAGCCGGCCAAGAAGGAGAAGCTACACGCGAACCTGTGGAATGGCCGCGAGTGCAAGGGCGGTCTGCGGACGTTCCAGTTGGGCTACGACCTGCTGACCGACGTGTTCGAGCTGCGGCTCGCCGGCCCGCGCCGCAGCACGGACGCGCTGCGCAGCCTGCTGTACGCGATGCTCGAGGGCGCGGGCGCGCTTGGGATCAAGCGCGACGAGATCGACGGCACGCTCCACAGCCACGCGCTCGACGCGAGCCCGTCCCTCATCTTCTACGACACCGTGCCAGGTGGCGCGGGGCATGCCAAGCGCATCGCCAGGGCGCTGCCCGAGGTCATCCGCGCGGGGCTCTCCCGCGTCGATGCCTGCACCTGCGGGCTCGAGACGTCGTGCTACGGCTGCCTCCGCTCGTACTCCAATCAGATCTTCCACGACGACCTCTCGCGGGGCGACGCCCAGACCCTCCTCGGTGCCCTGGAGACCGGGCTCGAGCGATGACCGACGACGGGCCCAAGCCGTCTGCCGAGGACCTCGAAGCGGAGGTCCTCGAACGGCTACGCGGCCACCGCCTCGTCTGCGAGGTCGATTGGGAGCCCGAACTCCTCGCCAGAATCCGGCCCTCCATCTACGCCGACTGGTACGCCGAGATGTCGGGCTCCATGGGCTACGGCCGCCACCCGGCGTTACTGGTCCTCTACCTCGTCCTGACCGGCCGAGAGGAGTACGACGGCGACTTCTGGCCGCACACGGTGATGGGCGCTGACGGACGGGTCGACGCCGGGCGCTACTTCGAGGCGGCGGTTCGGCGACTGCGGCTCGAGCAGTTCCCGCAGTTCGCCGCCGAGCGCGCTCTCCGCTTCGTCGCCCCGATTCTCGCCCACGGCGGGATCCCCCAGACGTTCGTGCTGCCCTTCCTGCGGGACACGATGCTCCCGGCCCTCGCCCGAGCTGAGGGCGAGACCGCGATCGACTACATCGCCCGCTGGCGACATCGGCGGCCAGCCGGCATGCCCCAACCCGTCCGTCGCTACCTGCTCTACGGTGGCGAGACGGCAACCGACTTCCTGGCCCGCTGTCTCGACCTCCCCACGATCGGACGGGACGCGCTCCGGGCCGAGCCGGCGGTGGCCGGGCTGCCGCGGAACGTCGTCGAGGCGTTCCTGTCGCTGCCGCCGCAGGCGATCGCGCCGGTCCTCCGGCTGCCTGCGCCGACCGTCCGGATCGACGTCTGGTCGCGGCGCGGGCCCGAGATGCTCCTCCCGGCAGTCGGCCGGGACCTTGCCGCCGGGCTGCGCTGGACGGTCGATGACGGCGCGACGGCCCATCGCCTCGAGGCCTCGCCCCACCGGGAGACGGTGATTCCGCTCGTGCCGGCCGATGGCTGGACCGGCTCAGCGACGACGGGTGGTCGAACCCTTCAGCACACCTTCGAGTGCTTCGCCGAGAGCCCGATCGTCTGCTTCGACGGTGAAGGCCGGTACGTGCCGGACACCGGCTCGCTGCGCGCCGACCAGATCTGGGTGCTGATGCCCGTTGGCGTGACCCTCGCTCGCGCGGATAGCGATGGGACCCAGCACCCGCTCGTGCCGACCGACGAGGCGGACCGCCCGGGTGGAGCGTGGTCGGGCCATCACGTGGCGCGCTACGACCTGGCCGGCGTCGAGTTGTTGCACGTCGTCAGCGGGGATGCCATCGAGTACCGCGTCCCGGTATACCGGCCGGGTGCCGGAGCCGAGATCGTCGGGGTGCCGGTCGCCGACGTGCGCTCGATCGACGACCTGCGGGTGTACGACGCGATGCCGACGCTCTCCCTGCCGCCGTGGGGAGCGTGGAACGTCGGGCTCGTCGGCGAGATGGACGCCGCGACATGGACGGTCACGCCGGAAGGTGGCGCGCGGTCGAGCGTCGATCTGTCGACGGCCGAGCCGGCATTCGGACGCTACGAGGTCATCGCCCGCGGCCCCCTCCTCGGCCGCGACCTGCGGACCGCCTTCGTCGTCATTCCCGGGCTCCGGCTCGAGACGCCGGAGGAGCCGCTGGCGACGGGCGAGACCGAGGTGACCGTGACCGCGGTGGCCGCGGCTGACATCGGGCTCGCTGGCCGGCCGCCGGGGGAACCGGTGACCCTGACCGTGACCGCGGAGGCCGGCTCGGAGGAGGTCTGGGCCTGGCGCGGTCATCGCAAGACCGGCATCCTCGCCCGGATCCGTGTCCTCCAATGGGCGTTCCGCGAGGCCGATGGGGCGCTCGAGCTTGGGCGGGTCCCACTCCGCCTGGATCCCGATCGGGTGGGCGTCGAGGATATCGCGCTCGTCGTGACCGGCCGCCCCGGGCGAGGGGTCAGGCTCCTGCTCGATGCGGGTGGAGAGCGACTGGCCGAGTTCGCGCGCCCGAACGCCGGTGACGGCCAGGCGACGTTCGACCTCGGGCTCGTCCGCGAGACGGTGCGCGACCATCGCGCCCGCCACCTGACGCTCATCGTCGAGACGAGCGGGCTCGTCGCCAATGTCGCCGCCTACGAGCCCCCGCCCCCACCGGTCCCGCCTCGGCCGCGGCCCGGGGAGGCCGTCCGCGCGCGGGTCGTCGGACCGGATCACGGCGGCCTTCTCGTCGCGGGCGACGGCTGGGAGGGCCTCGTCCGCCGCTTCCGGATGCCACGCCCGCCCGACGAGTACGAGGCTGGGGCCGAGGTAACGGGTTGGATCGAGCGCGACGACGGGACCTTGCTCGTGGACATCCGCCCATTCGACCCCGCCCGGTTCCGGCTCGGGGCCACCGTCTCTGGGCGAGTCGTCAACACCTCGGACCGTGGCATCGTGCTCGACCTCGGCGGCACCGACGGTCGCGTCATGGCCGATCGCCTGCCGGCAGATCGCCGGCCGCGGTCCTACCAGGTTGGCGAGACCGTCGAGGCCCGGGTCATCGACGTCCAGCGCCATGAGCGCTGGTTCAAGCTCGCCGTGACCGCCTTCGACCCGACCGGCTTCCACGCGGGTGATGTCGTCGAGGCGCGAGTCAGCCGGACGACCTTCCGCGCAGCCTTCCTCGACCTGCGGGGCCTCGTCGGCTACGTGCCCGAGGAGGAGTTCGGCCCGCGGCCGCCGGTGACAGGCTCGACGGTGCGTGCCTGGGTCGTCCGCTTCGATCGGCAGCGCGAGACCGTCGTGTGCTCACTCCGTCCGTTTGACGTCGGCGAGCTCGCTGTCGGCCAGACGTGCACATGCGTCGTGATTTCCGCCGGGCCTGCCGGGGCCACGATCGAGATGCCTGGCGGCTTGCGAGGCGCGATCACGGAGCGGGGCCTGCCGCCCCACTTCGTCGGATCCGCCGATCGACACCTCCGCCCGGGGATGCGGATCCCTGTGACGGTGCGCGACATCAACCCGGCGAGCCGCTGGATCGAGTGCACCTATCGTCCGACGGAGTACACCTTCGACGGCGGTGATGCTGAGGAGACCTCGCCGTTCGCTATGCTCCGGGACCAGCACCCCGCATAGCGTGCCGGGTCCGGTCGGAAATCACCTGAAGCTGGCAGCCCATGTTGCGAGATGGTCAGTCAGGCGACCAGCCTCTTCTGGGTCACCCCTCATGGCCGCTCGTACCTCGTTGCGGGCCTCTGTCATCCGTGAGAGAACGACGTCCAGGCTTTCGGTACTGACCTCCGCGACTTCGTCCGCCCGCGACCGCAAGAAGTGCCGCTGAAGGCGAGAGATCCAGGCCATCCGACGGTCTGGCGACGTAGGCGATAGCACCAGTTCAGTCCGCAGGGCATCGAGCGATCGGCACTCAGGGCAGTTGCACGCGAGGCTGGGCACCGCGCTGATAGCCCTGAGCGCTCGCGCAGGCTCGAAGAACCGGTGCAGACGTGGGATGTAGTACCGCTCAGCCGGCGGTCCGCTGCCAACGGAGCTTCGAATCCTCTTGTTCTCGGTGTAGTAGACGCCATGACTGACGGCCTCGACGCCGTCCGATGACATTAGGAGCCAGTAGAAGCCGGCATAGATGAGCCATACCGGACGCCCGATCGAGCGCACCAAGGCTCGATAGTCTCGAAGCTGCTGGGTCGAGGATGTGTACTCATCGAGGCCGCTCACCCAGAGACCGACTCCATCGAACGGATCTAGATGGAGCCGGGCGATTTCGTCCGAGGACAAAGGGCCGATCGCGACTTTCGACTCCAGCGCCAGCACTGTCCACATTGGCTCGCCATCGCGACGCTCTGCCAGGGAGGCAGCATTCAGCAGTTCCTGGTTCCTCTGCCGGTGCGCGTCTCGGGCCGTGACAGCAAGGTAAGGGGCGACAACGCGGGATGGTCGGAGACTGTCGTCGTCGAGCGTGAGCCCAAGAATCCGGGCGTACTTCGAGACCGCTCTCTTGGACTTGGGGCTCACGCCCGTCCGCTGGAACTCCAGCACGCGAGCCACGCCGGTCGAAATTAAACGCGTCCGAACATCGGCCGCCGTCCCCGTGAGCGCAGTTTCAAGAAGATCGTATGCCCGAAGGAGCTCCCGAAACGCGGGGCGGATCTCCTTCTCATCCGAGGCCGGCAAGGTGCCGCGTGGTCCAGCGTTCTCCTCAGATCCCCTGAACCAGTACTCGGTGCCTAGCTCCACGTAGTAGGTCATCGGGTCATACCAGAAGTTGAGAGACGACCCAGCCTGCTGGATGCCTGTGAGGAATCCCCAGAGGCCGTCGCCGGCGTATGCCGCGATGTGGGCAGGAACGACAACGCTGGTGTAGGTGTCGCGACATGCCTCGAATACGGGCCGATCGCGGAAGATTCCGACCCGGACGCCGTTCGTGACTGCGTGCGTCACGCGAGTTTCTCGTTCATTGAACAGACGAGGCTGTCAGACATGACCGTGGACTCTGCCTCAAGATCGACCCACCAATCGTCGGCATCGAACTTGATGAGACCGACCCCTCGGGCTCGCAGGTATTCCTCATTGACCGGCCCCGCCAAGGCCGCGGGCACAGCAATGAATGACCTCGCGAAGAACAGACGATTGATTGCCGCTTGCTCAACAGCCTTCTTCCAGTCGCGCAGCTTGACCTCGACCGAGATCCATTCTTCGCCCGATTTCGGAAACCTGGCTGCGACATCGAGGCGCTTGCCACCGAATGGAACTTGGCGACGCACACGAGCGCCGTCGCGCTCGAGCATTGAGCACAACAGCGTCTCTGCATCCAACTCGGTCATGGGTTGATCATTTCTACGAGCGACTTCCGGACGAGGAGACGCCCGCGCACCCTCTCGCGGACTCCCTCGGCCACTAAAGTGAGGACCACCGCAACCGCGGCTGGAGCCAGTAGCGCGAGTGGAGTCCAGTCGTAGGCGCGCGTGAGGACGATCGCAACCAACCAAGAGGCCAGAACCAGCCCCGAGAGCGCGTAGCAGACCCTCACGAGGGTAAGCCGCCTTCGGTATCGCTCGAGGTCGCCTTCGAGGCAACCCAGAGTCATGAGGTACACGATCATGGGAGGCAAGACGACGAGAGCCTGGGTGAGCTGGGGCATCGATTCCACGAGCCTCACCTGGAGCTGGTTGGCGAGCGGTCTCACGATCAGGTCGCGACTTCTCTGCGGCGCGGCGTCAGGGTCGGCTTCGATCTCGGCCGCGGCGCTCCGCAGCACGCCCGGATCGACCGGGAGTTCGGACGCAGGTCGAAGGTTGAAGTAGAGATCGAAGAGATCGGGCAACGTAGTCGCCATCACATCGCGAAGAACGTCACCCTGCTTCGTGGCCTCCGACCCGAAGAACGCATCGATCCACGTTTCCCACCGTTCCGGCTCATCTCGCCATTGTTTGACGACATACCCGAACCAGGCAATCGCCATCACGACCAGGACCGCTGCGAGGCCGTCGGGCAGCCATGGCGACGTCGCGACCGGTGGAAGCGTCACTCGCGAACGGAGTTGAGGCCGAGCTGTCCCTTGATCTCCGAATGGGTCGTCCACTCCTCGTGCTCTCGATAGACACGACGCAGCAGCTCCCGCAGGGGAAGGCGACCGTAGTCAGAGACGATTGTTTCGATGGTCGACCTCAGATCAGCGGGCGCGTCCTGCCAGAGGTGGTCGGCTACCGTCCTGCCGTCTGACGTCAAGGCAAACGCAGCCGGCTGGGGGCCGCTCGCCGGGATTGGCTCGGCGTCATCGAGGTCATTGCCTTCCACGAAGAGCGCCGTTTCGACTTCGTCGGGGGTGCCGGGCGTCGCTGCCCTTGCAGCCATGAGCGGAGGCTCGAAGCTCGTCAGTACCTGGACGGCGTCGTACAACTCCGGCGTGAACGGGCCCATCTTGTAGGGCCGAAACACCGGAACAGGCGCTTGGTGGGCTTTCGCCAGACGCTTGTACCGATCGTCCTCCGTGATGAGGAAGATCAACTTCTGGAGGCGGGTTATCCCGGTGAGCTTCCCGCCAGCTGCTCGGAGAAGCAGCAAGACGAGGTCTGGTGTGCTGTCAATCGTCTGCGTCGGCACCGGCATCACCCCCTTTCCCGGCGATCTGGGTGGGGAAGTCAACAGAACGTTTGTTCTAGTATACCCACGCGTGGAACCGGCCGAAATCGTGTGCCGATAGGGTAGCTGGCCTGCTCTTGCCCGGCAAGCGTTTTCAGTCATCGCGTTAGAGCCGGGCGCGCCAAGGACCGCGCCGTAGGCGACCGGATCGAGGACCTCGGTCCCGACCGAGAGATCGTCGCCCATTGGCCGTTCGTTGGGACGCGGTTCGGTGGCCTGATGGTGACAGGGCCGCGCCCTCCATGAACTTCGGGAGAAACGTACACAAGTCCTCTTGACTGGCGGACGCTAGCGCGCATAGTCTGTCGCATGGTCGTGACGGTCAGAACCCTCAGGCGCCAGATGGCGGACTTCGCGGAGAGCGTCGCGCGCGGTGAGAGCGTCATCGTCCTTCGCCATGGCCGCCCTTTGGCGATGCTCCGGCCGCCGTTCCCGAGCGAGCGATGCCGGACCCAGTCGATCACCTCCTTCCGCGATGACCTCAGGCGTGGTCTGCTCAGCGCTAGGCGCCGGCCGCTCCGACTGACCTGGCGCGACGAACCCCTCGAGGTCGTCGTCTGCGCTGTTCCGCGCGATCTCGTGCTCACGGAGGACGAGTCATGACCATGGGCGGCGAGCTCCAGGCACTGGGCATGCGCGAGGTTCGCGAGCGGATCCGGGCGGTCGTCGCGCGAGTGGCGGAGGGGAGCCCGCTCGTCATCATGCAGCACGGCGACCCGGCCGCCGTCCTGATCCGCTTCGACGAAGCTGAGCGCTGGACTCGGATCGAGCGCGGACTCGCGGCGCTGCACGCGCTCGAGGTCTACCCCGAGCTCATGGCGGGGACTGGTCAGCTCGGCACAGCCGTTCGCGGCGAGTTCAAGCCGACCCGCGCCGCAATCCGCCGGCTGGACGAAGAGCCACGCGAGATCCTCGGTTCGCTGCAGACGGCCCAGATCACGGACCTGCGCGAGAAGCTCGCAACCTACCTCGAGGAGGTCGCGACCGGCCGCGCACTGACCGTTGTGTCGAGCGGCCGCTTCGCCGCGACGCTCATCAGCTCGCGCGAGTTCGACCGTCTCCGGGCGCTAAACCGGGCAGTCTCGTGGTTCGCGGCCGCGGGGCTGGATCTCGGTGCTGCGGATGAGGGCGAGATCGCCGCGTTCGTCCGCGACTACCGCGGTCAAACGCGGACGGGATCAGCCGTCGGCTGAGGATCACCGCGATGTCTGACCTGCGTCTCGGCCGCCCGTTCCCTTATCGCCGGCTTATCGCGGCCTTCGCTCTCGCTCTCTTCTGGCTGGTCGCGGCATCACCCGTCCTCGGCGCGGACTCGGTCCCGTCCGGCGCCCGCGAGGCCCTCGCGCCGGTGACCCGGATGATCGGGACGATGGTGGCGATCGCCATCGGCCTCGGCATCGCGATCTGTACGGCGGTCATCGTCTGGGGCGGGATCGAGAAGATGCTGGCCGGCGCGAACAGCGAGGCCGAACACAAGGCCCAGCGCCGGATCAGCAACGGGATCATGGGTCTCGTCTGGATGGTCGTGGCCAGCGTGGTCGTGTCGGTGATCTCGGCCATCGCCGTCGCCTACGGGCTCATCGAGAAGCCGTTCTGACCCGATGCGACGATGGCAACGCTGGCGCACCTCCGGCCGCTTGTTCCCGAGACGGTGGTGCGTGTCGTCCGCCGACCTCCGGTGTCGCCGGTCGCGATCCTGCTCGTCGTACTGGCGCTGTCCGGAGTCGCCTGGACGTTCATCGGCTCGGCGTCGCCTGCTCCGTCGGCGCCGACGGTTCCGCCCATAGCGAGTACTCCAAACGACCTGCCGAGGGGAGACATCCCGTTCATCGGCGACCCCATCCGGGATCTCACGATCTGGTGGTCGAACCGCCTGTCGGACGCCAGCCAGGCCGGCCTGACCAGCCTCCAAGGCCACTACCTGACACCGCTCGACCCGATGGCCGACGACGTGGTCAAGAACCTGTACGGCAAGATCCTGATGATTACGATCCCGCTCCTGACCCTGGGCGGGATGATCCTCGGCTATCTCATCATGACCAGCCGCACCACCGGCGAGACCGCGTACAGCGCGCGGGCGGTCACCCCGCGCTTCGTGGTCGGGGCGACGCTCTCCGTCCTCGGGATCTTCCTTGTCTCGGTCTTCGCCCAGTTCGTCATCGCCACCGACCTCGCCATGGTCGGCGTCGCGGTGCCGAACGGCGCCGTCGGCGGATCCGACGCCTGGCCCGCGGCGGGCGGCGTCTTCCAGGTCCTCCAGAACGCCTCGTTCGACCCGCGGATCCCCGAAGGCCCAAACAACTGGAACGACGGGGCATGGCTGTCGGCCGGGCTCGGCGCGGCGGTGCTCGTGACCCTGCTCCAGATGGTCAACGCCGCGCTCTCGGCGGTCGAACGGCTCATGGTCCTCGTCGGGCCGATCTGCCTGGCGGCATACGCGCTGCCCGCCACCCAGCGGATCACGAACGGCTGGCTCAAGGTCCTGCTCGCGATCCTGGTCGTGCGCTTCGCCTGGACGATCGTCTTCGTCCTGTTCAGCCTCGAGGCGGTCGGCCACATCAACGGCGCCGGAAACCCGCCGACCGTGGGGGACACGAATGCGCTGCTCGGCCTGGCCACGGGCTGCGCGCTGCTCTCGCTCCTTCTGCCGTTTGCCCTCATCCCGGCTGCGCTTTCCGGGCCGGGGCCGCTGAGGACCGAGACGTGAACGACCGAGGTCTGGTCGAGGTCCCCGAGAACGCGGTCCGCGACGAGCCGATCGCCTTCGGCCTGACCGGGATCCAGCTGGGCATCTGCGGCGTCGCCGCGCTATTCGCGGCAGCGCTCAACCTGCTGCCGGTCTGGGAGCCGATCCGGATCGTGCTGATCGTGCTCGGCGCAGGGCCCGTCGCGCTCGCCGCCGCCCTGCCGGTCCAGGGCGAGCCCGCCTATCGGTGGCTCATCCGCGCCGTCCGCTATCTCCGCGGCCGCCGGACCTGGCAGGCGTCGCTCATCGGCGCGACTGCGGTAACTCAGCACCCCGCTAGGATCGCTGATAAGCCGCAGATAAGCGGCGCTGACCAGACTGCAGAGTCACCCGCGGAGGGGATGGACGAGGGTCCGACTTGGCAGATCGGGGACAATACCGCTACAACACCGCAGAGGGCCTCGTCGCCAACAGGCGAAGCGTCACCCGACGAGGCGCCCGGGCGACCCCCTCCTGCGCGTGAGCAGGTGGTCATGCACTGGCGGACCCTCCGCCAGGTCGTCGC
Organism: Chloroflexota bacterium; assembly: GCA_016200745.1. Lineage (GTDB taxonomy): Bacteria > Chloroflexota > Limnocylindria > Limnocylindrales > CSP1-4 > SPCO01. The sequence goes on from JACQEF010000105.1 coordinate 30,085, forward strand.
GCAGATGGCGGGGCTGGCGATGACGGATCTGCCGGCCGCGACACCCGACCGGGAGGAGCCGGCGGAGGCCGAGGTGCTGACCCCGGAACCCGTGGCCGATGGCCCGGGTCTCGTGGTCGACCTGACCCCGGACCCCGACGTCGGAGGTGAGACCGATGCCATCGCTTCGTGATCACCTCAACCGGACGCCGCAGGTCCGCAGTCGAGACCTCGCCACCTGGATGGCACCGGCTCTCGGGCCGCGCGAGTACCCGATGGCCCCTCGATTCTTCGAGGAGGCCGCATTAACGGTGCTCGCTCACGTCTTTCGGGAGTCGGGTCCCATCCGTGAGGCGCTCGTCTACGAGCGACGCCGCTTCGAGCGGTTGGTCCAACTCATCCACCGCCTGCCCGCAAGGGGAGGTGATGGCTGATGTTCCCGATCATCGAGGCCGGTCCCTCGCTCGACCAGGCGTCCTTGCCAGCCTTCGTCGTCGCTCGCGACGGGCTCTACCTGCGGAAGCGAAGCCTCCTCGGGTTGAGCCAGACGAAGGTCGGCCGAGTCGCCCATCTGCCGGAGGGCCGGGAGTTCCTCGACTATGCGCTGCCGAAGGTCCCTCAAGATCTGATGGCTCGTGCGGTCGGCTTCTTCCGCGCCGTCTACCGGCTCCACCGGACCGAGGCCGCGGTCCTTCTGGTCTGGCGTGACGGGTCGTTCGACCTCGTCGTGCCGGCCCAGAAGGTGTCGAGCGTGTCGGTCAGGTTCGACCTGGCGGACGGCGACCTGCCGTCAGGCGCTCGGCTCGTCGGGACGATCCACTCGCATGGGGGCTTCGGCGCCTATGCGAGCTCGACCGACGAGGACGACGAGGCGGAGCTCGACGGGCTCCACATCGTCGTCGGCGACTTCGATCGGCGACGGCTCGGCTTCGCAGCCGCGATCGTCGTCGACGGTATCCGCTTCCACCTGAAGACCGGTCAGCTCATCGAGCGGCCTCGGCGTCTCGCCGAGCCGTCCGACGAGTGGCTCCAGAAGGTGAAGCTGGCGCCGCCGCCTCGTCTCAAGGGCAAACCGTCGATGGCCGAGTACCTCGCCCGGGGCTTCAAGCCCTCGGACGAGATCTCCAAGCCGAGCCGGCGGGAGCTCGACGATGCGATCGAGAAGGCGAGCAAGCTCGCCACCGCCCTCGGCTTCCGCCTCTCCCACTGGCTCGTCCCGATCTCCGGCTCGAGCGAGAAGGGAGGCGCAGCCGATGGCTAGCCGGATCGTCCTTGTCGGCTGCGGCGGGATTGGGAGCCAGTTGCTCCCGCCGCTCGTCCGCTACCTCTCGAACCGGCCCGAGCCGCGGTCGCTTCTCGTCCTCGTCGACGGCGACGTCTTCGAGCCCGGGAACCGATCGCGACAGGCCTGCTCGACCAGCGATCTGGGCTCGAACAAGGCCGAGGCCCTGGCCCGGATCGCCCGAGAGGATGGGCTCGCCGTTCAGGCGATCCCCGAGTTCATCGATGAGACCAACGTCCGCTCGATCGTCCGTGAGGGGGACATCGTCCTCCTCGCGGTCGACAACCACCGGGCGCGGGCCCTCGTCGATCGGCATCTCGGGTCGCTCGATACGGCGACGCTCATCAGCGGCGGCAACGACGAGACGGACGGCAACGTCCAGCTCGTCCGCCGCCGCGACGGC
>JACQEF010000106.1 GCA_016200745.1 Chloroflexota bacterium
CGCGCTGACGCCGGCCGCCGGCCGAAGGCGGTCACCAGCCGGTACGCGAACAGGAATGTGACGATCGCCACGGAGCCGGCGTACATCCAGAAGGTCCAGCTCGCGCCGCTGTCGGACCCGGCCAGGATGCCGTGGGCCGTCGCCCCGGCGAAGGCAAGGAACGTCAGGACGTGGAGCGCGCGCCAGGCCCGCTGCCCGATCTTCCGGCGCGCATAGAAGCTGGCCACGACAACGGCCGTCAGGTAGAAGGTCAGCTGGCCGGCCGCCACGGCGAGCGGCGCGTACGGAGCCAGGCCCGGGACGACGATCTGCGGGAGCGAGAACCGTACGCTCGCGTCGAGACCGAGCAGTGCCCCGTGGACGCCGGCCAGCCCGAGGCCGACGGCCGCGAGGTCCTGGTGGAGCGCGAACGAGATCGGACGGTGCGCGATGGCGTCGAGCAGCTTGGTCGAGAGCAGGAGCCCGTAGACCACGGAGCCGGCCATCGCGAGGTAGGCCAGGAAGGCGGCCAGTCGCTCGAGCAGCCACGGAAGGCTTGTCCGGTTCGCCTCCCAGACGAGGCCCAGGTCGCGCAGGACGGTCGGCGCGGTCCCGCCCAGCACGATCCCGACGGCGACGGCGGCGAGGCCCCAGCGCGCGAGGCGGGTTCGCGGATCGAAGCCCTTGAACGTCATGCGAGGAACTCCAGCGTGGCGGGCGTGACGAGGACGTCGCCCGATTCGGTGACGAGGATCTGGCCGAGCACGCCGGCACGGTCGAGGTGGGACGCCGCCGCCCGGGAGCCCACGATCACGGCGGTCTTGGCGAACGCCTCCGCGGCGCGCGCCGTCCGGGCGATGACCGTCGCCTGGAGGATGTCGGTCCGAGCCGGACGGCAGGTCCGTGGATCGATCAGGTGGTGCTCGGTCCGGCCCGCCCGCGTCCAGCGATGGACCGACGTGCCCGACGTGGCGACGCCGAACCTGGCGACGGCATCGCCGCCCCGCTCGAGGCGGAGAGTCGCGAGCTGGGTTCGCGGGTCGCGCGGGTCGGCTACGCCGATCCGACAGCCCTCGTCGTCGACGACGCGCACGGCGATGTCCCCGTCGGCGTCGACCACGGCGGACACGCCAGGCAAGAGGTCGAGCGCCCGGTCCGCGAGCCAGCCCTTGGCAACGCCATCCAGGTCGAACCGGAGCCCGATCGGACGGTCGACCATCGCGCCGCGCCTGTGCCGGAGCAGCGACCAGCGGCGAGCCGCGGGACCCGCAGGCCGGTCGCCGAGATCGCCACCCAGGTCTCCGTCCTCGGCCAGCAACCTGGCGTCGAGCAACCCGATGTCGACCACACCATCGCTGATGGCTTCCGCACCGCGGCCCCAATCGAGGACCGCGGTCAGGGTCGGTCCGATGCCGACCAGGGCTGCCGGGGCCGCGTTCAGTCGCGACAGCTCGGAGGTGTCATCGAACCGGGTCAACCGGTCCGCCCAGGCCCCGATCCGGGCGAGGGCCTGCGAGGCGGCGGCCTGGCCCGCCTCCGGCGCGTCGCCGGCGACCGGCCGGACATGGACACTGACCCGGCCGCCCATCAGGTTCGCAGCGGCGGTCGCCCAATCCGTGGCCGTACCCGGATCGGCAGGGGGGAGGATCGTGGCGGGCGTCATGGCTTGCCCGACTGACGCGTGACCGTCACGACCACCACCCGGGGCGTCGGCTTCGCGGCCGGCACGACGGACGCCTGGGGCGGCGCCGTCTGGCCCGGCTTCAGCTGCACGTACCGGGTGACATGCCTGACCGCCGACGGCGAGCTGTCCGTGGCAGCGGTCGCGACGGCGACCGGGTCGGCCTGGGCCGGTCGGACGGCCCCCGGCAGCAGCCCGGCCGCGATCGCGCTCATGGAGGCGAGGCCGACGAAGCCGGCCATGAGCCGAATCGGGTTCGGGTCCGGTCGAGCTCGTGCTTCGGATCGGGGCGGCCGAACCGGGCCTGACGTCGTGGGACGGGGGCCGGGCGCGGAGTGACGTGGATCTCCGGTGGTCGGGACCGTCCTCGAGCGCATGGGCCCGCTTCGATCAAGCTCGGCCATCAGTCGTCGCTGCCTTGGCGCTCATTGTCGTCGCCTTCACCTTCGCCGGACCCGGGCGCGGTCACGACCTTGCGGACCGTCACCGTGGCTGGCTTCTCCGGCGCGGCCAGGTAGACGGTGTCCACCTGGACAGAGGGATCGGGCTGGACGCTCGCGGCCGCAGGCTCCTGGCTCGTCGTGCTGAGCGTGGTGCCGGTGACGGCACCGCCACCGGGCGCGAACCCGGCCAGGGTGAGCGCCACGACGAGCGTGCCTGCAGCCGCGAGCGACGCGATGAAGATTCCGACGCGATGGATCATCTCGATGCTCCGCTGTGCGGGATGGGGGGGATGTCCGCAGTGTCGGCGGCACCGCGCGACCCGCCGATGTGGGCCAGATGTGAATCCCCCAACAAAGGCCGATTGCCCCTTCCGGTTCACCGAATCCGGCCGCAGGATGAGCCCATGCGAATCCTGCTGGTAGAAGACGAACCGAAGATGGCGGCGCTCGTCCGTCGCGTCCTCGTCGCCGAGCGCCATGTCGTGGACGTCGCGCCCGACGGCGTCTCGGCGATCGCCCTTGCGGAGCGCGGCCCGCACGACGTGATCGTGCTCGATCGGATGCTCCCCGACCTGGACGGGATCGCCGTCCTTCGCCTGCTCCGCGCCAAGGGGACCTCGACGCCCGTGCTGATGCTGACCGCGCTCGGTTCCGTGGACGACCGGGTCGGCGGGCTCGACGCCGGCGCCGACGACTACCTTGCCAAGCCGTTCGCCTTCTCCGAGCTGCTGGCCCGGGTCCGGGCGCTCGGCCGGCGCGCTCCGGCGACGTCGTCGGCCCAGCTCGCCGCCGGCGACCTCGGGCTCGACGAGCTCAGGCACGCCGTCCAGGTCGGCGATCGGTCGACCCGGCAGCAGATCCTGGACGCCGTATGGGGCGCCGAGCCGGACGTCTACTCGAACGTGGTCGACCTGTACGTCCACTACCTGCGCCGGAAGCTCGGCGAGCTGGGTCGGGCCGACCGCCTCAGGACCGTCCGCGGGGTGGGCTACACGCTGCGCTCCGGTACCTGAACCGTGTCCAGCCCCACCGAGCGGCTCATCGCGGCCACGAGACGGCGGACCTTCGCGACGACGCTCGCGCTCCTCTTCCTGCTGGTGGCCGGTATCGGGGCGGCCACGGCGTTCGTGGGACTGCAGGCGCTCGACGCCGACGTCGACCAGGCGCTGCGCTCGTCGGTCGCGACGGCCGTGACGGCGCTGGACGGGGAGATTCCCCGCGCCGGTGAACGTGACTCAGACGAGGGGCTGCCGGCGGCGTCCGACACGTTCCTGCTCGTGCTCGACCAAGGCGGATCAGTGGTCTCCAACCCGTCGCGCGTTCGCCACGTCGGCCTTCCGGTCACAAGCGCATTGCGGGCGAGCGGTGAGGACCTCCGGACGGTCATCGCCGATGGACTCTCGGTCAGGCTCCTGACCATGCCGGTCGCCAACGATGGCGTCGTCGTCGGCTACGTTCAGGGCGGCTTCGTTCTCAGCCTGCATGACCGCCAGTCAGCAAGCCTCGTGGCTTCGGTCGCCGCGGTGGCACTCGCCGGGCTCATCGGCGCCGCGCTCGTGACGCTCGTCGTCACGGGTCGTTCGCTCGTTCCCATCCGGCGCACGTTCGAGGCCCAGGCACGGTTCGTCGCCGACGCCTCGCACGAGCTGCGGACGCCGGCCGCGTTGATCCGGGCAAACGCGGAGGTGCTCGACCGCGAGGCGCTCGTCAGCGAGGAGGGCCAGCCGCTCCTGGGCGACATCATCGGCGAGGCGGATCGTCTCGCATCGCTCGTCGAGGACCTCCTCGCCCTGGCGGCCTCCGACGCGACCGGCCTCGTCCTCCAGCGAACAAGCATCGATGTCGCCGCCCTCGTCCGCGACACGGTCCGTGGGGCAACAGCGCTGGCGGCGCAGCACCAGGTGACGCTGGTGGCGGACGCGCCCGGTCCGGCGCTCGCGCAGGTCGATCGGGCGCGCTTCACGCAGGTCCTTCTGGTTCTCCTGGACAACGCCATCGACCACGCGCCTGCGGGTTCTGCGGTGACCGTCTCGGTCCGTCGCGAGGATCGCCGGGTCGCGGTGATCGTCGAGGACGAGGGTCCCGGCGTCGCCGCCGACGAGCGCGAGGCGATCTTCGAGCCGTTCTCGAGCGGTTCCGCAGGCCGAGACCGGCGCCGCGGCGGCACCGGTCTCGGGCTGTCGATCGCGCGCCGAATCGTCGACGCCCACGGCGGATCGATCGAGGTGAGCCAGGTCGGCGGCCGCGGCGCGCGGTTCACGGTGTCGCTGCCCGCCTCGGACGCGGGAGCCTGACCACCGCCGCCGGGACGGCGTCTCGCTCGCGAACGCCCGAGATGTGCGAACGCACATCGGGGTCACATCGCCTCCACACCGCCGCGGCCGAGCATCGCTTCCATGCCGCTCCACCGCGCGGCCGCCACAGGAGGTGACCCATCATGGCCTACGTGATCGCGGCGCCGTGCGTCGACCATACCGACCAGTCGTGCGTGCAGGTCTGCCCGGTCGACTGCATCTACGGCGACCTGTCGGTCGACCGGAAGCTGTACATCTATCCCGACGCCTGCATCGACTGCGGCTCGTGCGAGAGCGCCTGCCACAACAGCGCCATCGCCCGGTCCGACGCCCTGCCCGGGGCCTGGGCGGACTTCGCCTGGGTCGACGCGACCTGGTTCGCCGACCCGAATGCTGCCCGCGCCGCCGTCGACGAGCTCGTGCCGGCGGCCTGACGTGGCGCTCGACGTCACGGCCATGTCTCCACGCCCCGCACGGGCGCCTGTCCAGCCGGTGCCCACCCGCCGGACCCCGGTTGGACTCGAGCCGAATGCCACGCTGGTCGATCGCGAGGACCTGACGACGACGATCGCCCGTCTGCGGATCCGGATGGACGCGGGCGCCTCGACGTTTCGTGCCGGCCAGTACTTCGCCATCGGTCTCGCGGTGGACGGCCGGCTCGTCCAGCGGCCCTACTCGGCTGCCTCGGCGCCCGCGGACGCCGGCGACCTCGAGTTCCTCGTCCGGCTCGTCCCGGGTGGATCGCTGACGCCCAGCCTGTGGCGCCTGGTCCCGGGCGATCGCGTGCGCATCGGCCCGCCGAAGGGCCTGTTCACGCTGGACTCCGACGATCCGCGGCGACACCTGCTGCTCTCGACCGGGACCGGGCTCGCGCCGCTTCGATCGATGCTCGCGTCGCTCCTCGCTCCGCTCGCCTCGCGTGGCGTGAGTCCGACCTCGAACCCGCCGATCGTCGTCCATGGCGTCGCCTCGGCGCCCGAGCTCGCCTATCGCGCCGAGCTCGAGCGGCTGGCCCATGCCGGCAGGATCGTCTACGTCCCCACTGTCTCGCGGCCGGACCACCCGGCCAACGACGGCTGGACCGGCCGGATCGGGCGGCTGGACGGCCTCCTCGGCGCCATCGCCGACACCACGGGCATCGACCCCGCATCGACCGTCGCCTATCTGTGCGGGAACCCCGCGATGATCGCCGCGGTCGAGACGCGGCTCACGGCGCTCGGGATCCCGGCGGACGCGATTCGGGCGGAGCAGTACTGGTCGGCGCCGCGCTAGCGTCCGGGCCGAATCCGGGCCAAACGGCCCCTCACCCCGGCCACCCAGCCCTTGCGCGAATCGGCGCGGTGGGCGAGGGTGACACCGTGCGCCGCGCATCGTGGCGACGACGCCGTGCTGCCGGCAGAACCTGCGTGCCGACCGACATCACTCGAGGCAAATCGATGTCTGCCCTTTCGACCGCGCCAGCGCCGGCGCTGGCCCCCGACCCGTCGTCCGACTTCCTCCACGTCGAGCGCCACCCGCTCGACGCGTTCTTCCATCCGCGCTCCATCGCGGTCATCGGAGCTACGGAGAAGCAGGGATCGGTCGGGCGGACGATCCTGTGGAACCTGCTGTCCTCCCCGTTCGGCGGCACGGTCTACCCGGTCAATCCAACGCGCCCGGCGATCCTCGGCGTCAAGGCCTACAGCTCGATCGCGGCGATCGGCGAGCCGGTCGACCTGGCCGTGATCGTCACCCCGGCGAAGTCGGCGCCGGCCCTCATGGAGGAATGCGGGCAGGCCGGCGTCAAGGGCGTGGTCATCATCAGCGCCGGGTTCAAGGAGATCGGCCCGGAGGGCGTCGAGCTCGAGCGTCAGGTCCTCGAAACCGCGCGACGGCACGGCATCCGGGTCATCGGCCCGAACTGCCTCGGGATCATGAACCCGGTCGGCGCGATGAACGCGACCTTCGCGGTCGGCATCGCCAAGCCGGGCCGCGTCGGGTTCATCTCGCAGTCGGGCGCGCTGCTGACGGCCATCCTCGACTGGGCGGCGATGGAGAACGTCGGGTTCAGCTCGATCGTCTCGCTCGGCTCGATGCTCGACGTCGGCTGGGGCGATGTCATCGACTACCTCGGCGACGACCCCAACACCGACTCGATCGTGATCTACATGGAGACGATCGGCGACGCGCGGTCCTTCCTGTCGGCCGCGCGGGCGGTCGCCCTGACCAAGCCCATCATCGTGATCAAGCCCGGCCGGACGGCCCAGGCGGCCAAGGCGGCCGCCTCGCACACCGGCTCGCTCACCGGATCGGACGACGTCCTCGACGCCGCGTTCCGGCGGGCCGGCGTCCTGCGCGTCGACTCGATCAGCGAGCTGTTCATGGTCTCGGAGATCCTGGCGAAGCAGCCACGGCCGGCCGGTCGCCGGCTGTCGATCGTGACCAACGCCGGCGGCCCCGGCGTCATCGCGACGGATGCGCTGATCACCGGCGGCGGCGAACTGACCAACCTGACGCCCGAGACGATGGAGCGCCTCAACGGCGTCCTCCCGGCCGTCTGGAGCCACAACAACCCGATCGACATCATCGGCGACGCGCCGCCGGACCGCTACGCCAAGGCGCTCGAGATCGCCGCCGCCGACCCGGACACCGACGGCCTGCTGGTCATCCTGACCCCCCAGGCGATGACCGACCCGACCGCGACCGCGAAGGCGCTCGTGAAGCACGCCCGGATCGAGGGCAAGCCGGTCCTCGCCTCGTGGATGGGCGGCGCGGACGTCGAGGAGGGTGCGCGGCTCCTGCGCGAGGCCGGCATCCCGACCTTCGCCTACGACATCATTGCCGACGTCACCGCCGAGGGCCGCACGCTCCTGACCGAGTTCGAGAGCAAGAAGGTGCTCGCCGCGTACGGCATCCCGATCACCGACACGGAGCTGGCCCACACCCCCGACGAGGCCGTGATCGCCGCGGACGAGATGGGCTACCCGGTCGTCGCCAAGCTGCTCAGCCGGACGATCACCCACAAGACCGACGTCGGCGGCGTGTGCCTCAACCTGCGGACGCCCGACGCGGTGCGCGAGGCGTTCGAGCGCATCCGCACCTCGGTGACCAAGAAGGCCGGCGCCGAGCACTTCGAGGGCGTGACGATCCAGCCGATGATCAACTGGTCCGGCTACGAGCTGATCGTGGGCAGCAGCCCCGATCCGCAGTTCGGCCCGGTCCTGCTGTTCGGGATGGGCGGCCAGCTGGTCGAGGTCTTCCGCGACCGCGCGCTGGCGCTGCCGCCGCTCAACACGACGCTCGCCAAGCGCCTGATCGAGCAGACCACGATCGCCAAGGCACTCCGCGGCGTCCGCGGACGCAAGCCGGTCGACCTGGACGTCCTCGCCGCGCTCCTGGTTCGCTTCAGCGAGCTCGTGGCCGAGCAGCCACGGATCGCCGAGATCGACATCAACCCGCTGCTGGCGTCGCCGGAGCGGATCATCGCGCTCGACGCCCGGGTCGTGCTCCATCCGCCGACCGTGCCCCAGCGCGAGCTGCCGCCGCTCGCGATCCGGCCCTACCCGCACGCTTACATCCGCGAGATCAACGACGACAACGGCACGCGGATCGTCATCCGGCCGATCCGCCCCGAGGACGAGCCGCTGCTGGCCCGCTTCCACGGGACGCTTTCGGAGGCGACCGTCCGCGCGCGCTACGGCACGGATCTCGCCCTGGCCGAACGGACGGCACACGAGCGCCTGACCCGGATCTGCTTCCTCGACTACGACCGCGAGATCGCGCTGGTCGCCGAGGCGCCGCAGGCGGAAGGCAGCGTGGTGGCCGCGGTCGTCCGCCTGTCGCGCATCCACGCCACCGAGGCCATGGGGCTGTCGCTCGTCGTGGCCGACGCGTGGCAGCGTCACGGGATCGGGCGGGAGCTGCTCAGGTCGGCGATCGAGGTCGCGCGGACCGAGCGAGCCGGCGAGATCGTGGCCCGGCTCTCACCCGAGAACCGGCCGATGCGGACCCTGCTCGAGGAGGCCGGCTTCTCGTTCGAGGATCGGGGCGCGCTGCTGCTGGCGACGCTGCTGACGAAGTAGCCGCCACGGGGTCGCCTGGCTGCACGTCGAAGCTTCTCGCCGGTTCGCGCGATGGTGGTCGTGACGCCGGGGCGGGTCAAGAGCCGTTCGGAACGGCCGGCGGCACTCAGATCGGGCGGGCAACCGACAGGCCTGCCACGATGATCCACAGCATCCAGGCCGCGTAGGCCCCACGCTCCACCAGACCGAAGACCCGACGCGTGGCCGGCAGCGTGGTGGTCGCGAACGTCCCGAGGGCGAGGAGCGCCGTCGCCCAGCCGAGCGCCATGAGGACGCCGGTCGGGCCAGGCCAGGCGGGGTGTCCAGTGAGCTCCGCCGGGATCCAGGGCGCGGCGATCGCGATCGTCACGAACGTCGTCGCCGCGAGCAGCACGTGCATGCGCCCGGAAGGCGAGAAGCGCGTCGTTCCACGTGGGTCCGTTGGATATCGGGCGATGAAGATCCGTGAGAGCGCGAAGACCACGAGGACGATGACGCCGCCACCCGCGCCGAACCCGCCGGCCACGAGGACACCGGCCAGCAGCAGGGCCGCGATGCCGGTGGCGATCACCTGGCTGCGGTACAGCGCACCGAAGCGGGTGAGGGCGAACGCGCTGACCCCGTCCGCGAACGGGTCGACGTCCGTCCGGACCACGTGCAACGCGACCACCGTGGCCGCGGCGGCCACCGCGAAGAGCGCTGCGAGCAGGCCTCCAGCCTGGATCCAGGCGTCCGTCGTCATGGAGTCAGAGACTACGCCGGCCGCGCGGACCGATGGTCCGTGCGCCGCCGCCTCGGCGGCGCAACGGAATCAAGGTGTTGGTGGAGATGGGGGAGAGTCGAACTCCCCGTCCAGGACCCTTCACCGGGGACCACTACGAGCGTGTCCGATGGTTTGTCGTCGACCGCCCGAACGAACATCGGCACCCTGCCGGACGGTCCAGTCGCGTGCCCCTAGATCGGGCTTGACTCCGGACTACGCAACGCTGATCCGGATCGCAGCCCCGCTGCATGACGCTTCCACTACCCGCGGAGCGGAGGTAGCTTCCACGCTCACCTTACTGCCTAAGCAGCGAGGGCGAGAGTCGACTGGCGGTTGCCAGGTACTTCGTTTTGCTGCCTGATTAACGAGGCCTGAGCAGCATCCTCGACTCGCGTTCCCCGATAGCCAAGCCCTGTCGAAACCACACATCCCCACAGGACCGAGTTCTCGGCTCGGACACACGATTCTAGCCGGGCAGCCCATTTCGGACAAGTGTTCCAGTCGCGTTTGTAAGCATCCCAGCGTCTGTGCTGACCCGTCCGGAAACGAGTGAGCCCATCGATCACGCTGTTGGTTCTGACAACACCAGCAGTGATGAGGGGCTCGCAATGGAGTGTACGGTCCCGCTTGAGGTGCATCTCGCGACAGAG
>JACQEF010000107.1 GCA_016200745.1 Chloroflexota bacterium
CGCGCGGTAGGTCGGCCGTCGACCTCGCCGAGGACGCCATCGCCCGGTTCGAGGGCCTCACCGGCCTTGCCCGGGCCTCCGGTCCCGAGCTCGAGGTGCTCCCCGGCGTTGGGGCCGCGAAGGCCGCCCAGCTGCAGGCAGCCTTCGAGCTCGGGCGCCGCCTCCTCGCCGACTGGCCGACCGCCCGCTGGAGCGTCCGCTCGCCGCGGGACGTCGCCGACCGCCTGGTCCTCCAGATGGGCCGCCTCGAGCGTGAGGAGCTGCGGGTGGTCGTCCTCAACACGAAGAACGTCGTGCTCCGAGTCGCGACCGCCTACCAGGGCAACGTGAGCGCGTCGCTGGTCCGGGTCGGCGAGCTGTTCCGGGACGCCGTCCGGCTGACCGCCACGGGCGTGATCCTCGTCCACAACCACCCCTCCGGCGATCCGACTCCGTCGCCCGACGACCTCCACCTCACGGCGGAGGCCCTCGCGGCCGGCCGGCTCCTCGACATCGCGGTCCTCGACCACCTCGTGATCGGTCACGACGCCTACGTCTCGATGCGCGATCGGGGGGTCAATTTCGATCGACCCGGAGCGAGGCCGCCGGCGGCCTGATCGGCCTCAGGCCGGCTTCGGTGGGTTCATGTCACCGTCGCGGAGCTCCCAGAGCACGTTCACGATGAGCCAGCGGTCGCCGATCTCACCTGGCCGCGGAGGCCTTGGCCGCCGGCCGGCTCCCGGATTCCGCGGTCCTGGACCGGCTTGTGATCGGTCACGACGCCTGCGTTCGATGCGGGACCGCGGCATCGCCTTCGACCGGCCCGGACTGCCAGCCGATCGGGCGGCCTGACCGTGTTCGATCCGGCCGCGGTTCGACACCCGGACCGGTTTGGAAACAGACCGGCACGCGGGCGGGCACCAACTCGCGTCGTCTTCAGCGATGACCATCCAGGCGACCGTGGCTTCATGCCGGGACCCGTCGCGATTGCCCAGGCTCAGGAAATAACGGTCGAGCCGGCTCGCAACTAACGACCTTGCCCAATGTCGCGAAGGGCCTCGATCCCCAGGCTGGCCTCATGGCTTCGGACGACGGGATCGACGCAGCTCCCCTTGATTCCTCCGTCGGGAACGAGGCAGGACGTGAACACGGTCATTCGCGACGGGTCACCGGTCCGCTGGACCAGGTGAGCCAAGCGACGGAAGCCTGCGGCGACCGCAGGCCCGGAGGGCCGATAGGGAAGAACGGGAGGACAGGATGAAGATTCGAAGCGTCGCTGTGAGCCTTGCCGCCGTGGCGCTGATGCTCGGGACGATGGCACCGGCCGCGCTCGCCCGCGGCGCCACCCAGGCGCAGATGGAGGCAGCGGGGTGGGGCTGCGCCGATGCCGTGGGTCTGCCTGCCGGCCATTGCATCAGCCCCGGTACGGTCAGCCGCTGGCCCGATCTGCTGTTCACGGGTCACGGGACGTTCCAGTTGCTGGTGTTCGACGCGAACGGCGACTTCGTCACGGCCGAGGTCGCTACCGTCAAGTCAGCCGACGACCGCCCGTGCCCGCATGACGCCGAGTCGCTCGACGGCACGTACTGGGACTTTGTTTCGGGCTTCCTGTGGGTCTGCCACCACCGGTCGGAGTAGGGGACCCAACCCGGCATTCCCCGGCGCGGCCCAGCCCGCCCGCTCGAACCGAACCCCGCCGGAAGGCTGGGTTCGGCCATGGCCAGGACCGTGCGCAGGTGTCGAGCGCCACGCGACGAGGAGCTGCTCGCGCTGCTCCTGGCGGCGCCCGCCGCTGCGGCCCAGCCGACGCGGACGTCGACCCGCGTGGCCCGTTCGATGACGCCAACGGAGCTCGATAATGGCGGCGTGGTCACCCGCGTCGCCAGCCCCATCTTCGTTGGGCGTCGAGACCAGCTCGAGCGCGTTCGCGAGGCACTCGATCGAGCGGTGTCGGGCCGGCCGGGGTTCGTCGTCATCGCCGGCGAGGCGGGCGTCGGCAAGACGCGTTTCGTGGACGAGGCGGCGCGACGTGCCGGGGCCGGCGGCTGGCGGACGCTCAGCGGCGGATGCGTCCAGATGGGCGACGACACGCTGCCCTACGCGCCGATCGTCGAGGCCCTCCGGCGTCTCGCGGATGTCGTCGGCACGACCGATTTCGAGCAGCTCATCGGGCCGGGTGCATCTGAGCTCAGCCGGCTCGTTCCGGACCTCGTTCGGTCATCGTCGGCGTGGTCGGGGGACGCGGCGACCGCGATCGTCTCGAACCAGGGGCGACTCCTCGAGGCCCTGCTCGCGGTGCTCCGGAATCTGGCCGCCGACCGCCCGCTGCTGTTCGTCGTCGAGGATATCCATTGGGCGGACCCGTCGACGCTCGCCCTGCTCGGGTACCTCGGGCGGAACCTCGGCGGGGCCATGGTCCTGGTGGCGACGTACCGAAGCGACGAGCTGCACCGACGGCATCCCCTGCTGCCGTTCGTGGCCGAGCTCGAGCGCCGAGGGAGCGTCGAACGGATCGAACTGCTCCGGTTCGACAAGCACGAGATCGCGGAGCTCGTTCGGGCGATTCGCGTCGACACGCCACAACGCCTCATCGATCAGCTGTCCGAGCGATCGGATGGCAACGCCTTCTACATCGAGGAGCTGCTGGCGACCAACGCGGCGATCGGGACGCTCCCGGCAACTCTCCGCGAGGTCCTGCTGGCTCGCGTTGCGACGCTGACCGAGCCGACCCAGGACCTGCTGCGGGTCGCGTCGGCTGGCGGTGCCCACATCGCCCCATCGCTGCTCGGGACGGTCTCGGGGCTGGACGACCACGAGGTCCATGCCCGGCTGCGAGAGGCGGTCGAGCGCCACGTCCTCACGCTCGACGCGACGACCGGCGAGCTCGCGTTTCGCCACGCCCTCATGCGCGAGGCGATCTACGAGGGCCTCCTGCCCTGGGAGCGGACGCGGCTCCACGCGGCCTTCGCGGTGGCCCTCGAAGCCGTGCCGAC
>JACQEF010000117.1 GCA_016200745.1 Chloroflexota bacterium
CGGCTTCCGTGGGCGGCAGGTCGAACAGCTCATCCATCACCGAATCGTAGCTGCGCCGGCCCCGCCTGGGAATCCCCGCGGCCGAAAGATTCACAGGCTCTCAGTCGACGGCGGGAAGCTGCGCCGCCATGGCGACGAGGAGGTCGGACGGGCGATAGGGCTTGCCCAGGAAGTCGGCCGCGCCCGCCGCGATCGCGACGGCGCGTTCGGTGGGCAGGACGCTGGCGCTCAGGACCACGAAGCTCGGTGTTTCATCGGTCCGATCGCCCTGGTTGGGGATCAGGCTCAGTCCGTTGCCATCGGGCAGCCGGACGTCGAGCAGGACGAGGTCCACGCGGCGGTTGGCAAGGATCTGCCGGGCCCCGGCCAGGTCGACGGCCTCAAGCAGGACGATCCGGCCCAGAGACCCCTCGGACGCCCGCGCCAGGACGGCCCGCAGCAGCGCCCGGTTGGGCTCCTCGTCCTCGACGACGAGCACGACCCGCTCCGCCGCCATCAGTTGAGCAGCCTCGGCGCGGAACGGCTCAGCCAATCGAGCAGGCCCAGCCGTGCATCGTGGCCCTTGGCCACGATGCCGAGGATCTGGCCGTTGAGCCGGGCCTTCTGCTCCGCCGTGAGGTCGTGCGCGGTGCAGACGACGATCGGCACCGTCGCCGTCCGCCGATCCCGCTTGAGTGCCGCGATCACCTCGAAGCCGTCGATCTCGGGCATCATCAGGTCGCACACGACGAGGTCCACGAGCTGGCCGTCGCGGGCCCAGTCGAGCGCCGCCCGGCCGCCCTGCGCGGTGACGACCTCGTAGCCCTCGGGCTCGAGCGCGGCCCGGATCAAGGCGAGCGCCGCCGCCTCGTCATCGACGACGAGGACGCGCCTGGGTTGCCCGACCTCGGCGGTCGTGGCCACGTAGCGGCCCAGGCAGGCCAGCAGCGCCTCGCGATGGATCGGCTTGACCAGGTAGTCGGCGGCCCCGAGCGCCAGGCCGACCTCGCGCTCCTCGACCACGGTCACGATGATCACCGGCACGTCGTGGGTGCGGTCGTCCGCCTTGAGCCTCCGCAGCACCTCCCAGCCGTCGATCCCGGGCAGGAGGACGTCGAGGATGATCGCGGCCGGCTTGCGCTCGACGACCGAGGCGAGGCCGCTCTCGCCGGTCGCCGCGACACGCACTGGGTAGCCGGCGGCCTCCAGGTACTCGCGCAGGAGTCGGACCGCGCTCGGGTCATCTTCGATGACGAGGACGTCGCCTGACGCCACCACCGCCTGGACGGCGTCGACGGCGGCCTCGGCCACCTCCCGCCCGGCGTCGGGCCCGGCCTCCACCGCCTCGCCCTCGTTGACCGGCGCCGGGAGGACCAGCGTGAACGTGCTCCCCTGCCCGACCGCCGACACCAGCTCCATTCGGCCGTCGTGCGCCTCGGCGAGGCGCTTGGTGACCGCGAGGCCGAGCCCGACGGGTCGATCCCGACCCCGTCGTCGGTCACCGACACGCGCACCTCGCCGTCGAGGTGGGATGCCTCGATCCGGATGTGGCCGCCGTCCGGCGTGTACTTGATCGCGTTGGAGACGAGGTTGTACAGGATCTGGCGGAATCGACCCCGATCGGCGACCACCGTCAGGAGCGGCGCCCGCGTCTCGATCCGGATCCCCTTGCGGTCGGCCAGCGGGCGCAGGCCGTTGACCGCCTCGGTGACCGCCGAGGCCACCTCGATCGGCTCCGGTCGCAGGTCGAGCCGTCCGGCTTCGACCCTCGCCAGGTCGAGGACATCGTTGACCAGCGCGAGCAGGTGCTGTCCACCGCGATGGATGTGGTCGACCCATTCGATCGGGACCGATACCCGGTCGCCGTCGCGTGGCTCGCCGTCCATCAGCTCGCTGAAGCCGAGGATCGCGCTGAGCGGCGTCCGGAACTCGTGGCTCATGGACGCGACGAAATCGCTCTTTGCCGCGCTCGCCGAGCGGAGCGCCTCCACGGTCGATTCGAGGCGGGCCGCAAGGGCCTCCTGCTCGGCCATCACGGCCCGGCGCTCGGCGACGATCGCGGTCTGCCCGCCGAGGGCGCGGAACAGGTCGAAATCCGAGACATGGAACAGCGTCCGGTGGGCGGACAGCAGGATCAGCACGGCCGTCTCGTCGCTGTGGGGGACGTCGATCGGCACGACCGACACGAACCGCGCGCCGCTCGCCTCGGCGAGCTGGCGGCGGATCGGCCCCACCTTGGCCGCCGGCATGTCCCAGCCGGACCGCGCGGCCCCGATCACCGACTCGAGATCGTCCCAGCCGATCGGCTCGCCGAGCGCCACGTCGTCGATCCCGGTCGATGCCGCAACCGCCGCCGCGCCCGGCTTCGTGCCCACGATGATCAGGGCAGCCCCGCCCTGCATCCGTACGGCGAGATCCGTGAAGCCCTTCCAGATGACTCCGACCGGCTCGCTCGAATCGGCGATCAGCAGGCGGGTGTACTCGCCCGTGGTCCGCGCCTGCCAGACGCGCCGCACCGGCCCGGGGGTCAGGAACGCCAGGAAGTAGCCCAGGCCGGCGACGAGCGCCAGCAGCGAGCTGGCTCCTCGCGAGACGTCAGTCGGCGCCTGGGCGACCGACGCGACGCTCGACGCCACCAGGGCGGCTCCAAAGGCGACCGTCGAAAGCGCGGCCAGCCACATGCGGATCGCCACCGGT
>JACQEF010000118.1 GCA_016200745.1 Chloroflexota bacterium
TCACCGAAGTCAATGGAACCGCTTTCGGCGAGCAGCGTTGTGTATCGCCGATAGGCGGTGGCGAGCTCGACCTGGCGTCGGGCGACGTCGACGACGGCCGCGGCGTCGGCGGGGTCGAGCGCCACGCCCGGCGATTCGGCCGCGGCGGCGAGCCCGGCGGCGAACTCCTCGTACCGCTCCGGGCGCACGTCCTCGTCCCGGCAGCGTCCGAAGAGGGTGGCCAGCGCCCCAAGGAAGCGGGTCGGGTCGCCGAGCGGCAGGTAGTCCTGGAGACCGAGCTCGAAGAGGTGCTCGCGGAGGAACACGACCGTCTCGGCACGCGACAGGACACGTGCGTCGGGCGAGCGGCCGACCTCGAAGGCGAACTCGCGGATGAGGCGGTCGCCGAAGGCGTGGAAGGTCGAGATCGCCGTGTCGGCGAAGCCGTACGGCACGAGCTGGTCCACCCGGAGCTGCATCTCGGACGCGGCCTTGTCCGTGAAGGTCAGGCCAAGGATCTCCGACGGCTGGGCCCGCCTGGTCGCGACGAGCCAGGCGATCCGGCGGGTGATGACTTCGGTCTTGCCGGTTCCGGCACCTGCGACGACGAGGAGCGGCCCGTCACCGTGGGTGACCGCCCGCCGCTGCTCCGGGTTCAGGCCGCCGAGGAGTGCCGCGAGCCCAGGATCCTCGGGGACGTCGCCGACGGGCTCGCCGAAGCCCTCCCAGACCGGGAGCTGGTCGAGCACCCGGGGCTCGCGGCGGGATCGCGTCGGGGTCATGGGCGAGTCCACGATGTCAAGTTCGGCATCGGCTGGCAGGAATGGCATGGCGCCAGTGTTCGATCCTCGCGTGCCAGCTTGCCTGACACGGGCCGGCCGCCTCGGTCCCGGATCAGGACGCGGCTGAGGATCCGGCGAGCACCGGCGGTCGCATCGCCTGGCGGAGCGCCTCGGCCTCCTCGTCGCTGACCGCGGCATCCGAGCGCCCGCCCACCACGCCCTTGGCGTAGACCCGTGTCTGGTTCCGGGTGTGGAGGCTGCTGATGAGGAAGCCGTCACCGTGGGCATCGAGGAGCGCAAGGGCAAAGCTCTGGTTGCCGCCGGTGTCCTCGAAGGGGTTGTAGCGGACGAGGCCGACCCGGGCGAACGTGCGGCGCAGGTCTCGTTCCAGGACGGCCGTCCGCGCTTCGACCTCGCCCAGCTCGCGGACGACTTCATGGACCCGACTCAGGTGGGCTTCGAGGATCGCCTCGAGGCTCCGCTCGTCGCTGCCGCGGGTGAGCGCCTGCAGGCGCGCCGCGAGCCGGCGGGTCCGCCGCCAGACCACCACGAGGAGGACGGCCAGGAGCAGGCCGAGCACCGCGAGGGCGGCCACGATGAGGTGGAGATTGGCGGCAAGGACGCGGTCGAGATCGATGGAACGGCCTCCTTGATGGGTGTCGCCGGAGTCTAGCGTTCGCCGCTCTACCCGGACTCGCCGCGGCCCCCGGTGTATCCTCCGCCCGGCGGAACCCACGTCATCAGAGGAGCACCCTCACCACATGGCCAAGCGCACGCGCTATCCGGGGCGCCCGGCAGGCAAGCGCCCGGCGGGCCGGCCGGCCTCGTCGACAGCGACACCCGGGGCGGTCATCCGAAGCGGCAGCCTGACCGCGGCCGAGCTCGACCGCGCCGCCGCCCTGGAGGCCGAGCTCGTGGCCCGGGAGAAGGCCGCTGCCGCGGAGAGTGCGAGGCGCCGCAACCGCGGTCGGATGGTCGAGGTCGCGGCGATCTCGGACAGCCGCGAGCCCCTCTCCGTGCGAGCCTCCCACGAGTACGCCTACGTGGCCCGCGACGTGCGCCGCATCGGCCTGACCGCAGGCCTCATGTTCGCGATCCTCGCCGGGCTCTGGGTCGTGGTGAACGTGGGGCACATCGGCCTCCCCTGACCCCGGCGGCGAGCCGCGCAGACTCTCCCCCATGCCCGCCCGCCGGCCCGCCGCTCGCCTGACCGGCGCCCGTCCCGAGGCCCTCTTCCAGCCCCCGCCCGAGCGCCAGCCGCTTGCTGCCCGGATGCGGCCGCGGACCCTCGTGGAGTTCGTCGGCCAGCGTCGGGGAGCACGGTCCGTTGCGGCGCTCGGTGGCCCGCGGTCACCTCACGTCGCTCCTGCTCTGGGGGCCACCCGGCACCGGCAAGACCTCGCTGGCCCGGCTGCTCGCCAACGAGATCGGGGCGACGTTCACGACCCTTTCGGCCGTCATGTCCGGCGTGGCTAGGGCACTCGGCGTGACATGTTCGATGTCGCGTCATCGCCGTCATCGACGACGAGGGCACGGGCAAGGAGGCGCGACGATATCGACCGCAACCCTTCCGGGAACTGCGCAGCGCACCCGTCCTATGGAATCGCCGAAGGCCTCGCGCCTAGCAGGCGCCCGGGGAAGTCACTGAGCAAGATCTCCCCGTCGAACGGTGTCCGAACCTTCCCGGACACGACAGGAAAGGCTTGGAACACGACCGCCATAGCTGGATCTGAGGTCTTGCTTCGCATCTGCAGAGGGCGAAGGAACAGAATGTCCGAATCTTTCGGCGTCAGGATGACGGCGGGAGAAACGGTATGAACATAGCATCCCACCGTACCGCCTTCGATCAACACGGTGATGTTTGAGACAGGGCGACTCCCAGCAACCGCTTGGCTGATCGTGATCGTGTACGGAGTCACAATGCCGAACTCGTTCCCGGGGCCTGGCTTGTCAGAAGTTGTTGGGGCGACACCCGTAGGCGAGTTCCAGAACGGCTGTCCTGCCGCGACGATGGTCGCCTCCACCACGTCGGAGCTGTAGCCGCGGAGATTGGCTAGGGTGGGGTCTGGAGCGTCAATCGACTCGTTCATTCCACCACAATTCGAGTCGGGTGCAGGATCCGATGCAGAGGGTGTCGACGTAGCTACGCTCGCTGCAGTTGAACCTGCCGCGCCTGACCCCCCATAGCATCCCGCTGCGACGACGGGAACGACCAGGAGGAGTGCGAGTGCACGTTTCATCGATCGCACCTACTGGAAGAGGGGAACGCTATATGTCGCGTCGAGCAATTGTTGATCGTCTATGCCCGGCCCCGACGATAGGTAGGACCCCATGCAGGTAGCTTGCGAGCCGGTTATGCCATGGTCCGTGATGTGATCAAACCCGAGCACATGAAGGAACTCATGACACTCGACGGGACGATAACCAGCCGAAAAAGTCTGAGCATCGTTGTACTTCGTGTAACCGTAGTAGAAGTATTGCGGATGCGCAGCGAGGTAGTACGAAGTGCTCCTTGCGTAAGCATTGTCTGATGAATCGGTATATGCGTAGTTGAGAATGTCGTACCCCGAGCCCGTCGTCTTTCCGACGGAAGGGGCGAAGCCAATCAACGCGTCGTATTGGCTGAGGGTGTAGTCGATGTCTCCTACAGGATTACCGGCGAGTATTGAGAGGGACGCGTCATCCTTGTAGAGGAGGGTATTGCCACTTGGCCATCTGTGGCAATAGGTTGGCGAGACTTCATTACATGACCACGGCTGAAGATGGGTCCCTGTGTAGTTACCCTGTTGTTGGACCCACATAAGCGACGGATCAGTGAGGGCTGGGCGCCAGGCACCGCTGAAGAAGACCTCGCCCATCGCCCTAATAGCTGGGCGATCTCGATACTGTTTGCTCCATGCGCTTCCGCCGGGTGGGATCGAGTTATCTGTAACGGCGTAGGACGTGACGGACGTCAGATTCGGCGAACTGTACAACATGATCGTCTCTCGGAGGTTTAGCGTCGACGAGGTGTCGTTGTAAACGCGAGACCATACGGTTGCACAGAACACCGACTGCCGCAATTGCACATGGCCAACTTGCTGGCCTGACACAACGATGTTTGCCGTATCTAGGATGTATACCGAGTGGGAGCCGTCCCCGCATGGCGTGGCGCCGGGGTTCGTTCCGTCGTAGGACAGGGCAGAGACCGATACAGCCGCACCAAGGGCGTAGCACATGACCAGGACTGCCATGACCCCACCGCCCAAGGCTTTCATCTGTTGAGCTCGACCTCTCTACTCGTCCGGGCTGGACCGTGAGTGAACGCCATCGTCCATGGCGGCTTCGCCGCCTGTCAATCCCAATTCTTCCGACGTCGGGCCACGCGCCTGGTTCCGGCAACCGGTAGCGAGTCGCGGCGTCGGTAATTGCGCAGCACCTGTCGCATCCTCCAGCTCAGACTGGAAACGACGCGCTTGGCGCGGGGCGGAAAGGCTGATGATCCACCCGGACAGGGGGAATCCGGAGCTAGACGACCTCTGGGTGTACGTGGACAACAGCCACCCCAGATGACTGGTGAGGCCCGGGGGCTTGCGGATGCTTTCGTCACTGGGTGGACAGTACGTTGCCATCAGCAAGACCCCGGCGGCGAGCCGCGTAGACTCTCCCCCATGCCCGCCCGCCGGCCCGCCGCTCGCCTGACCGGCGCCCGTCCCGAGGCCCTCTTCCAGCCCCCGCCCGAGCGCCAGCCGCTTGCTGCCCGGATGCGGCCGCGGACCCTCGTGGAGTTCGTCGGCCAG
>JACQEF010000112.1 GCA_016200745.1 Chloroflexota bacterium
GGCTCCTGCGAGACCTTGATGATCTCGCGGACCTTCTCCGGGGTGACGATCACCTCCTGGCCGCGCGACATCGCCTCGGCGATCTCCTCGACCGTCGGCTCGCGGCCCAGCTCCTGGAGCAGGTTGCGCGAGACGCGGATCAGCCGGTTGATCGTCTCGACCATGTGGACCGGGATGCGGATCGTGCGGGCCTGGTCGGCGATCGCGCGGGTGATCGCCTGGCGGATCCACCACGTCGCGTAGGTCGAGAACTTGTAGCCCTTCTCGTAGTCGAACTTCTCGACCGCCCGGATCAGGCCGATGTTCCCCTCCTGGATGAGGTCGAGGAAGCTCATCCCCCGGCCGATGTACTTCTTGGCGATCGACACGACGAGCCGGAGATTCGCCGAGGTGAGCTGCTCGCGGGCATCCCGTCCGATCCGGACGAGCTCGCCCTTGCGGTCGCGCAGCTTCGTGCTGAGCGGCACCTCCGGGTCGAAGCCAAGGCGCTTGAGCAGGTCCGCGTCATGCCCGGTCGCGATCCAGCGCTCGAGCGCCGGGAACGCCACGGCCTCCCGGGTCCAGTCGTAGATCGCCCGCAGCCCGATGTTGTCGCGCGAGTCGAGGTCCCCGTTGTGGACCGCGAGGTAGGCCCAGTCAAGCAGGACGAGGAACGAATCCGGGTCGAGCTTCTCGTTGTAGCCCGCGACGAGGTGGCGGGCCTCCTTGAGGAGCGCCTTCGTCCCCTCGGACTGGACGTCCTTGCCGGCCTTCACCAGGTGGAAGTCCGGGGTCGGGACGAGCAGGTCGGCGGCGGCCTCGTCGGAGACCGCGTCGCGAACCATCTTGTGGGCCTCGGGGCCGAACGGCAGGCGGTGCTGCGGCTTGGCCGTCCGGGTCTTCCGCTCGGTGTCGTGGGTCGTCCACTCGTGGAGCGAGACCATCCCCTTCCAGGGCGCCTCGACCAGCCATTCGCCGAGCTCGATCGCCTTGGCCAGGACGACCTCCTCCTCGGCGGTCAGCAGGGCGACCTTGCCGATCTCCTTGAGGTACATCCGGACCGGGTCGTCGATCCCGATCATGTCGGCCGAGATGGCTTCGAGCTCCTCGGCAGTCGGCTCTTCGACCGCCTTCGAGTCGAGCTTGGACGGCGCGTCCGCCGGGAGCCGCGCCGCGGCCTCGCTGGCGAGATCGTCGGCCACGACCACGATCCCGACATCTGCGCCGTCGGCGCTGAGGTCGGCCCCGAGGTCGAGGTCGTCCTCCTCCTCGTCGTCGTCCTCGTCGTCGTCGGCCACGGCCAGCCCTGTCGAGCGCGATGGGCGCAGCCCGGCCAGCTTGGCCTCTTCGAGATCGGCCTTGGCGCGGCGGGGCCGCGACAGGACGGCCTCCACGAGTTGCTTGTCGAGGGGATCGGCGGGCATGGGTTACCTCCGGTTGCCGGCCAGGAGCCGGGTCTGGTCTCGGCGCCGGTCGAGGGACAGACGCGCTTCGTTGATCTGGATCTTTTCGAGCATCAGGCGGTTGATGGCATCGCTGTCGCTTTCGCGCTCGGCCTCCGCCAGGGCGGACTCGTTGTAGTCGTTCCGGTCGCGCAGCCGGATCTGTTCGATGTCGATGAGCAGGCGCTCCAGCTCGCGCGCCTCGGGCCGCGGCCGATTGACGGCGACCAGGGCCTGAGCCAGCGCGCGGACCTCAGGGTCCAGTGCCAGCAGCAGGCCGTCCCAGTTGAACGGCGGACGAATCCCGGCGTCATCGGGCGCCCGCTGCGCGAGGATCGCCCGATAGAGCTCGCGGGCCACGGTGCTCGGCAACTGATCCGGCTCGAGCTCGTCGACCACCCGCACCTGCAGGTCCGGCACCACCAGCAGCAGCCGCAGCAGCTCCGACTCGACCGGCGTGATCGCCCGCAGGATGTCGTGGATCGGCAGCGCGTCCGGTGACGAGAGCACGGCATCCGCGGTGATCCGCGACTCGCCGCTCCCCTCCCCGGCCTGGCGGCCCTGGCCGATCGGATTGCGGGCCGGGCGATCCAGCACCTGACGGAGCACGCGATCCTCGACACCCGACACCCGCCGCACCTCGCCGAGCGCTTCGTCGCGGCGCAACGGGTCGGCGATCTCACGGAGCGCCGGCATGACGGCCTCGACGAAGCCGATCCGCCCGGAACTCGTCTTGAGATCGAACCGCCCGGAGTCAGCGCGGTGCCGAGGCTGGCGACCACGTTGTCGAACCCGGCCTGGTGGGCCATCAGCGCGTCCGTGTAGCCCTCGACGATGATCGCCTGGCCCGCCTTGCGGACGGGGCCCTTGGCCTTGTCGATGAGGTAGAGCGTCCGGCTCTTGTCGAAGAGCGACGTCGCCGGCGAGTTCAGGTACTTGGGTCCGTCGCCCTCGAGCAGCCGCCCACCGAGACCGACCGCGTGGCCGTTCTGGTCGCGGATCGGGAAGATCACGCGCGACCGGAACTTGTCGTAGACGCCTCCCCGCCCGCTCTGGCGCGGCGATGCGAGCCCCACCTCGAGCAGCTCGTCGGGCCGGACGTCGCGCTTGGCGCCGAGGGTCCGGGTCATCTGCTCCCAGCCGCCGGGCGCCCAGCCGAGCTGATGCGCCGCGATCGTCTCGTCCGTGAAGCCCCGACGGTGGAGGTACTCCAGTGCGGGCTTGCCGGCGTTCGAGGCGGTCAGGACCGCGTGGTAGAACGCGATCGCGTGATCGAGCACCTGGCGGAGGCGAGCCTTGTGCGCGTCCTCGTGCTTGGTTCGCTCGTCGATCTCGACGCCGGCCCGGGTCGCGAGCGTTCGAAGCGCCTCGGGGAAGGGCACGCTGTCGCGCTGCATGACGAAGCTGAAGATGTCGCCGCCCAGACCGCAGCCGAAGCAGTGCCAGCTCTCGCGCTGCGGGGTGACCACGAAGGACGGTGTCTTCTCGCCGTGGAACGGGCAGAGACCCTTGTAGGTCGTGCCCGCCTTCTTCAGGCTGACCGATTCCCCGACCACGTCGACGACGGACAGCCGGCTCTTCACTTCGGCTGCGACACCGACCGCCAAACGGCGCCTCCTGGTGATGAACATGGCTGTGGGCCTGTCAAGTCTTGACAAGCCCGATTGGTCGCCAGTATCGCTCCAACAGGCTCGAGTTGTCAATACCTTGTCAATACCCTATGGGAGTATCGGACAGCGAGGCGTCCTGCACGATTGCGCATCCGGCGATCTGTCCTCATGCCCCTCAACCAGCATCCGAATGGCACTTGCCGCGGCCGGGCATCCGCAACACGATTCGCGCCGGTACGGTGTTGGAGCCAGCGACTCGCCCCCGGTGCGCGAGTCGATCGGGTCGCCGATCCACGCAGCGTCACTGGCCGATCCAGTTTCGACGACCCATCGGAGGCGCGCCATGGCGCTCCACTCGACTCTCCGCGAGGGAGTCTCGTTCGAGGACATCGTCCGTGTCCTCCTCGTCGTCGCCGCCGTCATCGTGGCGATGCTCGCGCTCAACCTCGTCTTCGGGTTCAATGGGACGGGTCCCTGGACGGACCTGACCATCGATCCGGGCCGGCCATTCTGACCGCAGGCTCCCCGGACAACCGGCCCGTCGGGCTGGGTGCGGTGGGGATCGTCCTGTTGCCGCTCGACGACTGTCACTGAGGTCCGAGGTCAGGCCTCGGCAGCGATCCATACCGTTCGAACCCGCGCGGCGGCCGTCATCTCGAGGTTGCCGTCCTCGTCGCACCACCATGCCGCGAGGGCGCGCCTGCAGGCGAGGTCGGCGATCGCACCGCGTCCGGCCAGGAACAATGTCTTCGACCAGACCTCCGCCCAGGCCGGGTCGTCCCCGGCGACGGTGACCGAACGCAGCCCCTGCCGCACGGATTCGCCGCGGCGGCCGACCGCGCGCCGCTGAAACCTTTGCCGCGCCCGAAGGCTCAGAAGTACAGACAGCCGGCGCACGCCGGACGAAGGGTTCGGGAGGACCGGTTCGATGACTACGAAGCACCGACTCATCCGCATCGTCGGGACCGCCAGCGTGGGCGTGTTCCTCGTCGCCAGCGTCGCGTTCGGCGCGAACGCGATCGGCCAGGCGCCCGGACGCTCGATCGACTCGACCCTGACGACGAGCGACGAGACGGCCGAGCCGAGCGAGACCGTGGAGCCCGAGGAGACCGCCGAGCCGACGCCGACCGCGACGGCGACGCCGACGCCGACCCCCACCGGCACCCCGACGGCCACGCCGACGCCGACCGCGACGGCAACCGCCAAGGCGGACGGCCAGGACGAGCAGGGCGGTGACCACGAGGACGCCACCGAGACGCCCGAGCCCACCGCGGCGGCGCAGGCAACCTCGACGGCCGAGCCGACCGAGAGCCCCGACAATCACGGCGGCGACTCGGGCCACGACGGCGGCGGAGACGACTCCGGGCGCGACGGTGGCGGGCACGACTGAGCGGACCGGCCTGACAGGCTCACCCGCAGACCGGTACGGTGGATGATGGACGGACGTTTGGTCCGTCCATCAGCACGATCGTCGGGGGTCGCGTCACGCCACTGTCACCTGTCCCCGCTCCAGCCAGCCGCTCCGAGGTCACCGATGAACGCGCCGCTGTGGATGCCGTCCTCGCCGGTGACCGCGATGCGTTTCGGTTCCTCGTCGAGCGCGAGAGTCCGGCCGTCCTGCGCGCCTGCCATCGCGTCCTCGGCGATCTCCACGAATCCGAGGACGCCGCCCAGGAGGCCTTCGTGACCGCGTTTCGCAGCCTGGCGGCCTGGCGCGGCGAGGGACCGTTCGGTGCCTGGCTGACCCGGATCGCGGTCCGGATCGCGCTTCGGCGCGCGCAGCGACGGCGGGACGTGACCTGGATCGATCCCATGGATCCGGCCGCCGGCGTCGACCTGCCCGGCGGACCGGACCCCGCAATCACGTCGCTCCGGGCCGAGCGCGCCGCCGGGGTCCGCGCGGCCGTCGGCCGTCTCGACGAGCCCTACCGCGAGGTCGTGGCCCTGCGCTTCTTCGGCGAACTGAGCCTCGAGGAGATCGCCGACCAGACCGGGCGGCCGCTGGGCACCGTCAAGACCCACCTTCGTCGCGGCCTGCTGCGGCTGCGGGCGGCGATCGACGGAGGCCAACCGTGAGCGACGGGCGGCCGACCCACGTGGACGACGAAACGGCACTGGCCGACGAGATGGCCCGCGAGCTCGAGGGCATGGCCGAGCGCAGCCAGGTGACGCCCCAGTCCAGGTTCGCCGATCGCGTCATGGCATCGATCACCCGCGAACCCTTGCCCCAGCCGGCCCGGGCGTTCGGTGCGGCCGTGACCGCGAGGCGGCTCGGCGCCGCACTGGCCTCGATCGGTGACGCCTGGCGAGTCGCCGTCGGCGGCCGGGCGCCGCTGGCGGTCCGCGCCCAGGCCCTCGCGCTCGTCCTCGTCGTGGCCGTCGCGTCGCTGGCGGCGGCGGGCGGAGCCGCGGTCGGTGCGATCGACCTGCTCAACGCCAACCAGCCGCCACGCCCCAGCCTGACCCCGCCCCAGCCGAGTACGACGCCGCCGAGCCCGAGCACCAGTCCGAGCCCCTCGCCGAGTCCTGCGATCGAGGCCCCCGAGCCGACGACGGAGCCGGCGCCCACGACGGACGGTGGCGAAACGCCCGAAGCGACGGACAACGCCGGAGCGACCCAGCCGCCGCCGGGCGATACGCCTCGTCCGACCCGAACCGAGGACACCCACGGAACCGCGCCGACACCGACCGCGACCGAGACGGACGATCACGGCGGCGGCGGCGGCGGCGACGGCGGCAGCGGTGGCGGCGGCGAGACATCGCAGCCGACCGGGACCGACAACCACGGTGGAGGTGGCGACGGCTGACGCGGGCGAGCCCACGGCCGCCGCACGACCCGCTCGTCCCCGGTTCATCATGGGCGCCGGAGCCCTCGCGCTCGGCGTGGTCGGGCTCGTCACCCTGGTTGGAGCCGCCCTGATGCATCACAGCGTCCTGTACGTCCCGGAGCCCGACGCGGCGGCCAACGCGCAGATCGACGCGCTCCGCGCGGGCGGCGGCGCGGCCGATGCCGCACTCATCGAAGCGATGGTCGCGGAACCGCAGGCCGTCTGGTTCACGGCGGCGTCGCCGGCAGACGTGGAGCAGGCCGTCGGGTCGACCCTCCGGCGGGCCGGGCGATCGGTCGCGGTCCTGGTTGCGTACAACATTCCCGGTCGCGACTGCGGCGGCCAGTCTGCCGGTGGCGCCCGGTCGCCGGCCGAATACGCGGCGTGGATCGACGGGTTCGCGGCCGGCGTCGGGGACGGCCACGCGATTGTGATCCTCGAACCGGACGCGATCGGGTTGCTGCCGTCGGACTGTGGGTCGGGCTTCCCGTTCACAGACGCCGATCGCTACGCCGAGCTCAACCACGCGGCCGGGGTGCTCGGCTCGCTGCCCAACGCCAGGGTCTACCTCGACGCGACGCACAGCGCCTGGCTGGGGGTCGGCGAGGTCGCGTCGCGGCTCGTCCGGGCGGGCGTCGGGGACGCCGATGGGTTCTTCCTCAACGTCTCCAACTACCAGTTCTCGGCGAATCTCGTCCAGTACGGCACCTGGATCTCGAAATGCCTCGCGATGGGCGGCGTCGCGAACTGCCCCGACCAGTCCTGGAACGGTGGGCCGGCGCCGGCAATGATCGCCGAGCTGCTCGGCGAAGGGACGGGCGTAGCCCTGAGCCCCTACGGCGAGTGGAGCGACACGTCGACGAACCCGGAGCTCAACACGTCCGGGCTCAACCTCCGCTATGCCGGCGTCAGTGGCGCCACCCACTTTGTGATCGACACGAGCCGCAACGGCCGTGGCCCGTGGACCACGGCCACGCCCTACCCCGACAGGCAGGACTGGTGCAACCCGCCAAGGCGAGGGCTCGGGCTGCGCCCGACGCTGGACACGCGTGTGTCGCTCCTCGACGCGTACCTCTGGGTCAAGATCCCGGGCGAATCCGACGGGACCTGCACGCGAGGAGGACCGGCGGGTTCCGCCGATCCCGAGTGGGGCGTCGTCGAACCGGCCGCCGGGGAATGGTTCCCGGAGCAGGCCCTCGAGCTCGCGCGGCTGGCGAAGCCGCCCCTCGTTCCGTAGGGCGGACCCGAACGGGTCAGACGCCGGGCTTGACGACCATCAGGAAGACGATCACGACGAAGCTGACCAGCTCGAGGCGCGACACGAGGAAGAGCCGGTCGAGCAGGGACCGCGCGGCGACCGAGCCCGGGCCCTCGGCCACGAACAGCTCGCCGATCCGCTTCATCCGCGGTCCGAGGTAGACCGCACCGGCCAGAACCGACAGCAGCCAGAGCGCGATCGCGATGGACACCCATGCCTGGCTGAAGCTCCAGCGCTGGCCGACGAGGATGGCCCCTGCCACGAACAGGATGATCGAGGCCGGGAGGAAGACCCGCGTCCCGATGTACTCCACATGGCGGCCGAACTTCGGGATGTCCTCAGGGTCATTCGAACGCTGGATCTGGAGCGCCAGCATCTGGGCGTAGAACGCACCGCCGACCCAGGTGATGGCGGCCAGGACGTGCACGTACTTGATCAGGTCGTACAAGCGGACCTCCTTTCGCCGCGCAGGATACCGACTCTGCCGAGCGTGCTGCAGGGAGCCTGCGATGCCGGCCACGCGTCTCGCGATGCGCGTGCAACGGATCCGGGCTAGGATTGTTGTGCGCGCAACAATCTATCCAGGCATCGCGCGCTCGCACAGGGACGACAGTCATGCAATCCACCGATCTCGGTCTCCTCATCCTCCGACTCGTCCTCGGACTCACGTTCGCCGGGCACGGCGCGCAGAAGGCATTCGGCTGGTGGAACGGTCCCGGCATCGTCGGCTGGCGCGGCGCGATCACCCGCATGGGTTTCCAGCCGGTCGAGCTGTTCCTCGCCCTGTCGATCGGCGCCGAGCTCGTCGGCGGGCTGCTCTTGGCGTTCGGGCTGTTCACCCCGCTGGCCGCGGCGATCCTCATCGGCCAGCTCGTGGTGATCATCAGCAAGGCCCACCTGCCGAAGGGGTTCTGGAACACGAACGGGGGCTACGAGTACGCGCTGGCCCTCGCCGGGGGCGTGATCGCGGTCACGTTCATCGGGGCGGGATCGCTCTCGCTCGACGACGCGTTGGGCTTCGCCTTCAGCGACGCGGTTCGTGCCGGGTTCCTGCTGGTCGGCCTGCTCGGCGGCCTGGCCGCCCTGGGCGCCTCCAGGCTGGCACAGCCGCGGACCGTGCACGCGTAGGGGCGGCCGCGGGGCGGGTGCAGGCGCCGGGGCCGTCTCCGCGACGTATCCGAGGTCGTTCGAAGCACGCGGAGCGACTTGGGGCAATCGAACGCCCTGATCGATCGGGGGCCGAATAGGGATTCACCCCCTGACCGCCCGAAGGCAGGCCCGGGTTCGGGAATCGACGCGCTATCGGTTCCGGTCGGCGCGCACGAACAGGTACGTCCCGACCGTGGTGGAGACGAGGAACAGGGCGGCGGTCACGCCCAGGTCCAGCCAGGCCGGGTGGAGCACCACGGCGGCGTACTCGGGCTTGCCAGCGTAGAAGACGTTCCGCGCGAGATCGATGCTGTAGGTCATCGGCATCAGCTTGGCCCCGAGGCCGAGGATCCCGCTCGAGTTGGCGATCGGGATGAGCGCACCGGACAGGAACATCTGCGGGAAGACCAGCAGCGCCACGCCGAGTCCGGCGACCTTGGGGTCCTGGACGAACCCGATGAAGAACACGCCCAGCGCTCCGCCCGCGAGGGCCAGGATCGGCGCCAGCGCGAGGACCCGAAGCAGGTCACCGAGATCGATCGGGATCTGCATCACGAAGATCGTCGCGATGATCCCGACCAGCGACATCAGCGACGCGACTCCCGACCCGATGATCTTGCCGAGCAGCACCGCGTACCGTGAGATGGGGGCCACGAAGAGCTCGGCGGTGAAGTCGTTCTCGCGTTCTTCGACCAGGTTGGTCACGCCGGTGATCGTCCCCAGGTACATCGTGTTGGCGATCATCCCGATCAACATGAACGGCAGATAGGAGTACGGCAGGGCCGCGCCCAGGTTCTGGCTGATGCTGCCGCCCGTGATCCCCATGAAGATCACCGGGAAGAGGACGGTGAAGCCGATCGAGGCGGGGCTCTTGATCGCCCGCAGGATCTCGCGCCAGGCGATCGCGAACGTGGCGTTCACCTCGCGCGCCAGGCTGGCGCCCAGGCTGGCGCCCAGGCTGGCCGAGGTGCTCGACCTGAATGATGGATTCCATGACCGCCATGCTCGAAGGCGATCGTGGAGGCGCGACGGAGACGCCATGGCAAGGTCGTCGGCGACGGCCTGACGGCTCAGCGACCGGGGACGGTGCCGCGGGCCGCGCTCCTCCGATAGCGGTCGAAGACCCGTGGCTCGATCGGTTCGTAGAACGCGCGCAGCCGCTCCGCCTCGTCCTCGAGGCTGCGCCGGGCCGCCTTCGGGATGCGCTCGAACGGCTCCAGCTCGATCCTCGTCCCGGGCCCGTCCGGTTCAGCCCACCACAGCCCCGCGACGTGCCCATCGACCAGGAACGTCGGCAGGACGTCGCCGTTCCGCGACACGACCGCGGCGCGATACTCGGCTGGCAGGACGCGGGTCCGATCGTCGTGGGCGAGCAGGACGCTGTCCCACATCGGCAGGAAGCGCGGAGGTGCCGCGAGATCGGCCGGCGGGCGCGGCGCGCCCTCGAGGTCGAGCAGCGTCCGACCGGCCTCGTCCCGCAGCTCGACGATCTCGGCGATCGCCGCGACCGCCGGGCGGAGGCGCGCGGCCGAGACATGCGACCACGACCGCAGGTCCGCGATCGTCGCGGGCCCGAACGCCCCGAGGTACCTCCGGACCAGGTGCACGACGGCCTGGTCCTCGGTCACGAACCCGCGCCCCGGAAGCCAGGCGCTCGCGGCGACGTAGGCTGGTCGCCGGCTGAACGACCACGGCACGTTGGACGGGGTCCGGATGAACGGGCCCTCTCGCCGGAGCCGCCACCAGACATCGGTCACCGCCCGGCCCTCGGCGGCCGCGAGCTCGGCCAGGTGGTCGTGCATCGCCGCGTTGTCGCGCGGCTCGGTGGCGAACTCGAGCGCGGCCTTGACCAACGAGTCGACGTCGCTCACCTCGGCGTTGCGGAACCGATCGCGGACGGCCAGGGCCCGGAGCGTGACGAGTACCGCGGGGTGGAGCTTCAGATAGTCGTCGGCGCTGACGAGGTGCAGGGTGCCGCGAAACAGCCCGGCCTTGACCAGGCGCCGATCACGGATCTCCCGGTCCAGCGTGGCGGCCGCGAGGTCGACCAGGCGCGACCACAACCCGAGGTACGGCGACGCGGGCTCCTGGGCCTGCAGCCCGCCGATCCGCTCGATCGCGGTGACGGGATCAAGCGGGGCCCGCTCGAGCAGGAGCTGGCGGGCCAGCGTCGCCCGATTCAGCTCGATCGAGGTCAACGCCCTCGCCACCGGAGCGCCTACGACCAGGGCTCCAGCGGGGCGACGAACTCGACGATCGCGGCGGCCAGGCGCTCCGGCTGCTCCATCCCGATCATGTGCGCGACGTCGGGCCAGACCAGAGCGCGGCCGTCTGGCGCGTCCGCCTCCAGGTGGCGGGCCGTCTGGACGACGTCGGGCAGGTCCAGCTCGCCGGCGACCGCGAGGACCGGGCAGCGAAGCTCCGCCAGCCTGTCGTCGGCCGGCGGGTCGATCCGCTGCGCCGTGCCCTGGTGGCGCTCGGGGTCCTCGAGGTCCATCTCGTAGACCAGGTCCCGGATCGCCGCCGGAACCCGGTCCGGCGGCTGCCCCGGCCCATCGACCCAGACGCGAACGTCGAAGGCCGCCAACGCGGCCGGGTCCCGGGGATCGGCGGCCTCGAGCCGCGATTCCTCCTCGTCCAGCGCCTGGATCTCGGGGGTCGGCGCGACCTGGAAACCGCCGAGCCCCGCACCGACCCCCACGACCGCCACGACCCGCTCCGGGGCGACGATCGCGGTGTCGAAGGCGAGCATCCCGCCGAGCGAGTTGCCCACGAGCACAGCCCGCTGGATTCCCGTCGCGTCCAGGACGGCGAGCAGGTCGTCGATCCGCGAGAACTCGACCGGATCGGTGGTCGAACCGCCGACGCCGCGCTGGTCGTAGCGAACGGTTCGATAGCCCGCGGCGTTCAGCGGCGGGACCATCGCGTCCCAGGACCGGATGTCCGCGATCCCCGCGTGGAGCAGCACGATCGGCGGCCCCGACCCCTCGTCGACCACCAGCAGGCGGCCGCCCGGCACGTCAACGAAGCGGCGCGTCATGACGCTGCCTGGTTCCGGTCGTGGCGCGCGGCGGTCATCCCTCCCGGGCGATCGGCTCCAGGTCGATCGTGCGCACCTGCCGGGTGCGGCCGGCCTCGGTCCGCACGAGCGCGGCGGGAATGACGCCCGTCGCCATCTTCTCGATCACCGCGATCTCGCCGGCGTAGAGGCCGCCACCCGTGATCCTGACCCGATCCCCGACCGAGAGTCCGGCTCGACCGCTCCCTGCCGAGAGGTCGATCGTGGCG
Source organism: Chloroflexota bacterium (assembly GCA_016200745.1). Lineage (GTDB taxonomy): Bacteria > Chloroflexota > Limnocylindria > Limnocylindrales > CSP1-4 > SPCO01. Next base: position 11,555 of record JACQEF010000112.1, read on the forward strand.
ACCGTGGGTCGCACGTACGGCTCGGGACCCGCGCCGGGGCGCTGTGCCGGCTTGTTGTCGGTTCGGGCCGGTGGGTAGACGGTCTTGCGCTTGCGTGTTGCCACAGTGGCCGAGGTCCTCCATGGGCCGCATCATGGGCGGTGCGGCTCGTCGGGCGATGCTACATCGGGGCGTCAATCGACGCGGGAGAACGGAACGGCGAGCGCCTGACCCCGCCGATCACCCAAGGGCGA
>JACQEF010000113.1 GCA_016200745.1 Chloroflexota bacterium
CGTCCCGCTCGGCAGGCAGACCTTCGCGGAACCTGCGTTGAGGGTGACGCTGGCGCGGCTCGCCGCGGGTGGCAGCCGGAAGGCCGCAGAGCCAGCGTTGATCGTGGCCCGGATATCGGCGACCGACGACGCGTTCGCGAGATCGGCGTTCAGGGAGCCCGCGTTGAGGGTCACCGAGAGGCCATCGACGGTGGCCTGGCTCAGATCGATGTCGCCTTCTCCCGCATTGAGGGTCACGGACAGGTCGACGGCCGGGCTGCGCGGGATCGTGACGTTCCACCGCGACGCCGGATCGTTCCAGCCGAACTGGGCCTCCGGCGGCGTGACCCGCACCCTGGACGCGTCCGCGCTCACCTCGGGCTCACGACCCGCCGGCCCGGACCCCGTGATCATCCAGCCGCTTCCGTCGGCCGTGCCGATTGTCAGGTGGCCGCAGTTGAACTCGACCGCGACGTCGGCAGAACCCAAGAGCGACCCGGAGCGATCCGTGAAGGCCGTCCCGTTCCCGTTGGTGCCGCAGGCCCCGAACGAGGGGATGCCGTTGAACCCCGAGGCCAGCAGCCCGCCGACCATGACGCCGGCCGTCAGGACCGAGACGGCGCCGCCCAGCAGGTGGGCCGGCGTTCGGCGAAGCACGAGGCTGAGGCCTGCCCCGACGAGGAGGAGCGGCCAGAGCGACGGCCAGCCGGACAACGACCCGGCGGAGATGGCGCCCACGCGAACAGCCAGGGGAATCGCCCCGGCGATGACGAGGAACGCACCCCAGCCCAGCAGACGGCGATCGATGCGCATGCGCTTGATCCCTCCACGAGGGTCCGTGCGCCCCTCCATGACTGTCCGAGCGCGCGGACGCGGCCGATCCGACCCAGCCGGATGCTAGCCTCGCTGCGATGCGATCGTCGAGAGCCCAACGGAGTGTCCCAACCGTGGCGGCGGTCATCTTTGACCTCGACGGCGTCCTCGTCGACTCCGAGATCTGGTGGCACCAGGAGCGGGTCGCGTGGGCGGCGTCGATGGGGCTCGCCTGGACGGCCGAGGACAGCCGTGCCGTGATGGGCGCGAACTCCCGAGGCTGGGCCCGCATCATGCGCGAGCGCCTGCATCTCGACCTCGCCGACGAGATTGCCATCGAGCGGGCGATCGTCGGGCGTGTCGTGGCACGCTACGCAGCCGGTGCGCCCGAGATCCCCGGTGCCGTGGCGGCCGTCGAGGCGGTCACCCGCCGCTGGCCGACGGCGATCGCCTCGTCGGCGCACCGCGACGTGATCGCCGCCGCGCTCCGGGCAACAGGCCTGGCTCGCACGATCCCGATCGTGGTGTCGTCGGATGAGGTTGCCCACGGCAAGCCGGCTCCCGATGTCTACCTCGAGGCGGCCCGTCGCCTGGAGGTGGAGCCGCTCCGCTGCGTGGTCGTCGAGGACTCGCTCAACGGGGTGCGGGCCGGCGTCGCGGCGGGCATGGCCGTGGTCCTCATTCCGAACGAGAGCGTTCCGCCGGCCGCGGGCACTCGCGAGCTCGCCGATGTCGTCGTCGAGCGCCTCGCGGACCTTGACCCCGTCGAAGCGCTTGCCGCGGCGGTCGCCCGGAAAGCTGGTCGCCTGACAGCCGCCGCCAGCGATCCTGCCCCTGGTCGCGCCGACGGCCCCGCCGACGGCTCCGCCGGCAGCCGCCGCGCCGTCAAGGATGCCGGTCCCGGTGACGGAGCGACCGAATGAACCCGGCCGAGCGGCGCCTGCCGCGGGCTGACCTCCCCAACTGGAACCGCGCTCTGCGCTATTACGCCTCTCGCCTCGTGGTCGGGCTGCTCATGCACCTCCTCTTCGACATCCGGGTGGAGGGGCGGGCGAACCTGCCGAAGAGGCCCGCCGTGCTGTGCTTCAACCACCTGAGCTGGCTCGACCCGTTCGTCCTGTACGCAACGCTCCCGCTTCGGCCAAGGCTCTTCTTCTTCGGCCCGCGCGAACAGGACCTCCGCGTCGGGCCGCGCAACCGGCTCATGTACTGGACCGCGACCCCCGTGCCCTTCAAGCCGGCCAAGACGGACCTCCTGGGCACGACCCGCCGCGTCCAGGCGGTCTTCGACGTCGGCGGCGTCCTGGCGATCGCAGGGGAGGGGAGGATCCACGTCGGCGAGCGGGGCCTCCTGCCGCTCCAGGACGGCCCGGCCTACTTCGCCCTTCGAGGTCGGGTCCCGCTCGTCCCCGTGGCCCTCAACGGGCTGACATGGGTGGGCTTTCGCCGCCGCCTGCGAATCCGGATCGGGACGCCGATCGCGCCCGCTGGGCGGCCCACGAACGAGGCCATCACAGACGTCACCGGCCGGACGGCTGCGGCGTTGCTGGCGCTCGTGGCCGACGCCCCGGATCCAGCCCCGCCCGACCGCTTCGGCCGCTGGCTGACTGAGCTCTTCAACGACTGGCCCGAGGGCTCGCGGGCCGCCGCGGAGGTTGCGGCCCGGGAGGCCGATCAGGCTGCTGCAGCAGTGGCTGCTGTCGCCGCGTCCGCAGTTGCCGCGTCCGCAGTTGCCGCGTCCGCAGTTGCCGGGTCCGCAGTTGCCGGGTCCGCAGTTGCCGGGTCCGCAGTTGCCTACTCTCCGACGACCCCGACCAGCGCTGATCGGGCGGGCAAGGAGGACCTGTGGGAGCGACGGGCCTGTCGGCGGATCCGAAGGTATACCGGGCGCGCCTCGCCGACCAGGAGGATGTCCAGCTCGACGCCTGGGCCGCCGAGCTCATGCGCGACGTGGCCAAGCGGCGAGGCGTCGTGCGCGTGGTCCGCGACTTCCGCACGGCGGCGCGGCTGCACCCGTGGGACCTCGACCCCGACTCGCTCGCGGCGATCGCCCGCTGCCTCGGCAAGGCCCGGCGCGACGGGACGCCCGAGGGCTTCCGCACGCTGCGCGTGGCGCTGCTCTCGACCTTCAACGCGCAGGGGCTCGTCGCCCCGCTCGTCGCGGGCGCCGCGCGCCTCTCGCTCGACCTCGACATCCACGAATCCGACTTCGACATGCTGCGCGCCGAGATCGCCGACCCGACGTCCGCGCTCTACGCGCACGACCCGGAGGTCGTCGTCCTCGCGGCGTCGGCGCGCGACGTCCTGCGGGCCGCGACCGTCGCCGAGCAGGCGGCGGACTGGGAGTCGCTCTGGAGGACGGTCCTGGCGAGGACGTCCGCGCACGTGCTGCAGCACTCGTTCCCGCGCCTGCCGACGGCGTCGGTCGGGCATCTCGACGTCCGCGACCCGTCGTCGCCCGGACGGCTCGCGCAGGCGCTCAACGCGGAGCTCGCCGCCCGCGCGCCGTCGCGGGTGTCGATCGTGGACGTGGAACGCGCGCAACTGCGCGCCGGGCTCGACCGCTGGACCGATCCGCGCCAGTGGTGCTGGGCGAAGGAGGAGGTCTCGCGCGAGGCGGCGCCGCTGCTCGTGGAGGAGTACCTCGCCGTGCTGTGCGCGCTCACCGGGCGCACGCGGAAGGTGCTCGTGCTCGACCTCGACGACACGCTCTGGGGCGGCATCGTCGGCGAGGACGGCG
>JACQEF010000114.1 GCA_016200745.1 Chloroflexota bacterium
CCGGGCGCCTCCTCGTCGCGGACCCGTCGCTCGGCGGGGACGAGGCGGCCGACGCGCTCGTCGACTGGCTCGTCACGCTCGCCACGCGACTCGGCCTGCCGCGGCTCGGCGACGTCGGCGTCCGCGAGGCGGACATTGCGGCGCTGGTGGCCGATTCGCGCGGCTCGAGCATGCGGACCAATCCGATCGTCCTCGACGACTCCGAGATCGCGGCGATCCTGACCAGTTCGCTGTGAGCCGGGCCCGAGGTGGCCGGCCAGGGCCGAGCCGATCGGATCGCGTGCCAATCTCGGCGCAGAGGTTTGTAACGCCGTTGCGATCCCGGAGACCGCGGCGCAGCCCTCGCAGGCATTGACCGGCCCGGACACTCATCGATCATGGGCAGGAACGCGACGCGTCCGATCCTCGTGGTGAACCCGGCCGACGACGACGTCTTCGGTGCCTTCGCCCAAGTGCTGGTCACCCACGGCGCATCGACGACCGACGAGCTGGAGCGTCGCCTGCGCCCGATCTACGGCAACGCCGTGGTCCACGCGCGGGAGCTCAGCAGCGAGCCCCAGGTCATCTGGTACGTCTACCGGGACGGCCAGTGGGTCAACCCCGGCACGATGTCGGCGCGTCGAGCACCCAGCGGCCGGGATGACCGGCCCTAGATCGGCCCGAGCACCTCGCGAACCTCGTGCACGATCTGGAGATCCTCGCGCGCGACGATGACGAACGCCCGGACGGCGGCGCCGGGCGCCCCGATCTCGCGCTCGTCGGGCCCGTGCTCATTGCGGGCGGCGTCGAGCTCGATTCCCAGGAAGCCGAGCGTCTCGGCCGCCAGCGCACGGACGGCGGGCGCGTGCTCGCCGACCCCGCCGGTGAAGACCAGCGCGTCGATCCCGCCGAGCGAGGCGGCCATTGCCGCGATCGCCCCGCGGAGCCGGTGGACATAGACGTCGAGCGCGAGGCGGGCGTCCGCCCCACCGGCCGCGGCGGCATCGACGATCGCCCGCATGTCCGCCGTCCCGGCGAGCCCGAGCAGGCCCGAGCGGTGCTCGAGGGTGGCCGCCAGCTCGGCCGGCGGCGTCCCGGCGTGCTCCTCCAGCCACAGGACGAGGCCGGGATCGACGCTCCCGGAACGGGTCGCCATGACCAGGCCCTCGAGCGGGGTGAACCCCATGGTCGTGTCGACCGAACGTCCATCGCGGATGGCGGCGAGCGACGCCCCGGCGCCCAGGTGGCAGGTCACCAGCCGCAGCCCGTCGGCGGGCCGGTCGAGGAGCTCGGTCACGCGCCGGCTGGCGTACGCGTGCGACAGCCCGTGGAACCCGTACCGGCGCAGGTCCCAGCGCTTGCGCCATTCGGGTGGCAGCGCGTAGGTCGACGCGGCGGGCGGCAGCGTCGCATGGAACGCCGTGTCGAAGCAGGCCACGGCCGGCACGTCGGGCAGGACGCGGCTCACGACGTCGAGCGCCGCGAGCGATTTCGGCTGGTGGAGCGGCGCCAGGTCGGTCAGGGCTCGGAGTCGCGCCACGACGGACGCATCGATCCGGACCGGCCTCGAGAACTGCGTGCCGCCGTGCACGATCCGATGCCCGACCGCGCCGACCGGACCGAACCCGCGGATCGCTTCGGCGGCCGCGACGGCATCGGTCGATCCGCGCGGCGCCGGCAGGTCGGCCGACGCCACGACCGCATCGCCGGCATCGAGGACGCGCAGCTTGAGGCTGCTCGACCCGGCGTTGACGACGAGGATCCGGCCCGTGCCCGGTTTGTCGCCGTTCGACGGACCGCCGCCGGCCGCTCCGGCGCCGTCTATTGCGGCCACGTCCAGTCGGCGATCTCGGGGGCGTCCTCGCCCTCGAGTCGCGTGTAGGCCCTCGCTTCCATCCGCTTGTCGACCATCAGCTGGCGGACGTGGCCGGCGCGGCTGGCCAGTCCCGGCACCCGGTCGATGACGTCGATGACGAGGTGGAACCGGTCGAGATCGTTGAGCATGACCATGTCGAACGGCGTCGTGGTCGTGCCCTCCTCCTTGTAGCCGCGGACGTGCAGGTTCGGGTGGTTCGTCCGTCGGTAGGTCAGCCGGTGGATCAGCCACGGGTAGCCGTGGTAGGCGAAGATCACCGGCCGGTCGGTCGTGAACAGCGAGTCGAACTCGACGTCGGACAGGCCGTGCGGATGCTCCGACGCCGGCTGCAGCCGCATCAGGTCGACCACGTTGACGAACCGGACCTTGAGCTCGGGCAGGTGCTGTCGGAGCAGGTCGACCGCGGCCAGCGCCTCGACGGTCGGGATGTCGCCGGCCGCGGCGATGACCACGTCCGGCTCGCCGTTGCCGTCGTTGCTGGCCCAGTCCCAGATCCCGATCCCGCGGGTGCAGTGGAGGATCGCCTGGTCCATCGGCAGCCAGTTCGGCCCGAGCTGCTTGCCGGCGACGATGACGTTGACGTAATGCCGGCTCCGCAGGCAGTGGTCGCCGACCGACAGCAGGGTGTTGGCGTCGGGCGGCAGGTAGACCCGGATCACGTCCGACTTCTTGTTGACCGCGTGGTCGATGAAGCCCGGATCCTGGTGCGAGAAGCCGTTATGGTCCTGGCGCCAGACGAGCGAGCTCAGCACGTAGTTGAGCGACGCGATCGGGCGTCGCCAGGCCAGGTCGCCGGTCACCTTGAGCCACTTGGCGTGCTGGTTGAACATCGAATCGATGATGTGGATGAACGCCTCGTAGCAGTTGAAGACCCCGTGCCGGCCGGTCAGCAGGTAACCCTCGAGCCAGCCCTGGCACTGGTGCTCGGAGAGGACCTCCATGACCCGGCCCTGCGGCGCCTGCGACTCGTCTGTCGGGAGGATCTTCCCCTCGAACTGGCGGTCGGTCACCTCGAACACCGCGCCCAGCCGGTTGGACGAAGTCTCGTCGGGCCCGAAGACCCGGAAGTTGTCGGTGTTCCGCTTGATCACGTCGCGCAGGAAGGTCCCCAGGACCCGCGTCGCCTCGGCGCTGGTGGCGCCGGGCTTCGGGACCTCGACGGCGTAGTCGCGGAAGTCCGGCAGGCGGAGGTCGCGCAGCAGCTCGCCGCCGTTGGCGACCGGGTTCGCACTCATCCGCCGGTAGCTCTTGGGCGGCAGCGCGGCCAGCTCCGGGATCAGGGCGCCGCTGGCATCGAACAGCTCCTCGGGCCGGTAGCTGCGCATCCAGGTCTCCAGGATCGCCCGGTTCGCGGCGTTCTTCCGGACCTCGCTCATCGGGACCTGGTGCGACCGCCAGGTCCCCTCGACCGGCTTGCCGTCGATCTCCTTGGGACCGGTCCAGCCCTTCGGCGTCTTGAGCACGATCATCGGCCAGGCCGGGCGATCCGTGACCCCGCCCTCCCGCGCGGCCTTCTGGATCGCGTGGATCTCCTGGACGACGGCGTCGAGCGTGGACGCGAGCGCCTGGTGGACGAGCGCCGGATCGTCGCCCTCGACGAAGTACGGCTTGTAGCCGTAGCCCTCCATCAGGGCGCGCAGCTCGTCCTGCGGGATCCGTGCCAGGACCGTGGGGTTGGCGATCTTGTAGCCGTTGAGGTGGAGGATCGGCAGGACGGCCCCGTCGGTGACCGGGTTGAGGAACTTGTTGGAGTGCCAGCTCGTGGCCAGCGGACCGGTCTCGGCCTCACCGTCACCGACGACCACGCAGACGACCAGGTCGGGGTTGTCGAACGCCGCCCCGAACGCGTGCGAGAGCGCGTAGCCGAGCTCGCCACCCTCGTGGATCGAGCCGGGAGTCTCGGGGGCCACGTGGCTCGGGATGCCGCCCGGGAAGGAGAACTGGCGGAACAGGCGGCGGAGGCCTTCCTCGTCCCGGGTGATGCTCGGGTAGACCTCGCTGTAGGTGCCCTCGAGGTAGGCGTTGGCGACGAGGCCCGGGCCACCGTGCCCGGGCCCGGTGATGTAGATCGCGTCGAGGTCCCAGTTCCGGATCACCCGGTTCATGTGGGCGTAGATCAGGTTGAGACCGGGCGTGGTGCCCCAGTGGCCGAGCAGGCGTGGCTTGACGTGTTCCGGCCGGAGCGGCTCCTTCAGGAGCGGATTGTCGAGCAGGTAGATCTGCCCGACCGACAGGTAGTTGGCGGCCCGCCAGTACGCATCGATCTGCGCCAGCTCGTCCGGGGCGAGGGTGGGTGCGAGTTCGGCAGTCATGGGTGGCCTCATCCAGCGTCGTGGGCCGAGTTCAGTCGTTCCGAGAAGGGTACCGCGCGTCGTCGACCCCGGCGCGTCCGGTAGGCCGAATCGGGGTTGCGCCCGGGTTGCCGCCAGCCTACGATGCGGTCACCCCAGGCCGCTCCCGTACGGGGCCCGTTCACGTCCGCTTCGGCGGCTGAATGCAAGGGCCCGCGAGGCTCGGCCGGGTTTGGAGGCCGCGCTATGGCGACTGTGACGTTCGAGAACGTCAACAAGCTCTACGGCGATTTCCAGGCCGTCAAGGACCTCAACCTCGAGATCGGCGACGGCGAGTTCATGGTCCTGGTCGGGCCCTCGGGCTGCGGCAAGACGACCAGCCTCCGGATGATCGCCGGGCTCGAGGAGATCAGCAGCGGCACATTGCGGATCGGCGACCGCGTCGTCAACGACGTCCCGCCCAAGGATCGCGACATCGCGATGGTCTTCCAGAGCTACGCGCTCTACCCGCACATGTCGGTTCGCGAGAACCTCGCGTTCGGGCTGAAGCTGCGCAAGGTCCCCAAGGCCGAGATCGAACGCCGCGTCAAGGAGACCGCCGAGACCATCCAGCTCGAGAAGCTGCTCGACCTCAAGCCCAAGGAGTTGTCCGGTGGCCAGCGGCAGCGCGTCGCGCTGGGGCGAGCCATCGTGCGGGAGCCGGCCGTCTTCCTGATGGACGAGCCGCTGTCCAACCTCGACGCCAAGCTGCGCGTCCAGACCCGCGCCGAGATCGCGCGGCTCCACCAGCGACTGAAGACGACGATCGTGTACGTCACCCACGACCAGGTCGAAGCCATGACCATGGGCTCGCGGATCGCGGTGATGAACGACGGCGCGCTGCAGCAGGTCGGCGCCCCGCAGGTGGTCTACGACACGCCGATCAACCGGTTCGTGGCGGGCTTCATCGGCAGCCCGGCGATGAACTTCCTCGAAGTCCACATGGAGGGATCCGGCGACACCGCGAGGCTCGTCGCCGCCAGCGACTGGTCGATTCCGCTGCCGACCCGCTACCGCGAGGCGGCCACGCCGAAGGCGGGCAAGACCCTGATCGCCGGCTTCCGGCCGGAGCATCTCGACATCGGCGAGGCCGGCCAGGGTGCCGGCTCGTTCCGTGCCCGGGCCGACGTGGTCGAGTTCCTCGGCAACGAGGAGCAGCTCCACGTCAGCGCCGCCGGCCAGGACGTCGTGGCGGTCGTCGATTCGGCGCATCGGGTCAAGCCCGGCGACATCGTCAACCTCGTCCTGCCCCTCGACAAGCTCCAGCTGTTCGACGGCGAGACCGGGCTGACCCTTCACCCCGACGCCTCGGTCATCAACTGAGCACCGATCGCTCCATGAGCGACCAGTCGGCCCCGGAGGACAACTCCGGGGCCGCTCTCGTCGAGCGCGTCGTCGATTCGCGGGTGCTCCACCGGGGTCGCTACCTGACGTTCCGGATCGACACGGTCGAACGGGCGGACGGGTCCCGAGCGACGCGCGAGATCGCCGGCCACCCGGGTGCCGTCGCGATCCTGGCCATCGACGACGAGGATCGAGTGCTGCTGGTCCGGCAATGGCGACTGGCGGCGGGCCAGGCGCTCCTCGAGATCCCGGCCGGCACCCTCGACGTTGCCGAGGACGGGGCCGTCGAGGACCCCGGCCTTGCGGCACGTCGCGAGCTGGAGGAGGAGACCGGCATGCGGGCCGCCTCGTGGCGCCTCCTTGCACGCTTCTACACGGCGCCCGGCTTCACGTCCGAGCTGATGCATCTCTACCTGGCCACGGATCTGCGACTCGCGGACGGGCACCGGCTCGGCCCCGACGAGGACGAGCACCTGCTGCTCGAGCGCCTGCCGTGGCGGGACGCGGTTGCTGCGGCGGACCGCGGCGAGGTGGCGGACGCCAAGTCGCTCGTCGCGCTCCTCTGGCTGGCGCGGGATCGGGGCGTCTAGGTCTCGCCGGCGGCGCCCGGCGGAGCGTCATCGTGGGCGGCGCCCGGCGGGGAGGCCTCGGGCGCAGAGCCGGGGACCCGCCGAGCGTGCGCCGGTGGCAACCGGCCGAGCGCCCCGCCGTAGAGCGGTTCGTCCGGGCTGAGCGCCACCGCGAGGCGCAGATGCGTCCTCGCCCGATCGAGCTGGCCGAGTCGCTTCAGGCATTGGCCGATCGCGTAGTGCGCGTAATGAGATGACGGATCGATCTCGAGGAGCGCCTCGAAGGTCGCGCTCGCCCGCTCCGCCTGGCCCGAGTTGAAGTACGCCCGCCCGAGCGCCTCGAGGATCGAGCCCTTGCCCGGCTCGAGCCGGTTGGCTCGCTCGAGCACGATCGCCGCCTGCGCAAAATGCCGCCCGTCGAGCAGGGCCTGACCGCGCTGGAAGAGGTCGTAGGCGGATTCGCGGTCGTCGGCGGTTTCGCGGTCGTCGGACATCGAGGGCTCCACCCCTTGGATGGTCGCACGGAACCGCCCGCGGCGCGTTCGGCGCTCGGC
>JACQEF010000115.1 GCA_016200745.1 Chloroflexota bacterium
GACGAGATCGAGGGTGCCCTCGCCCCGTCGTTCCTCAAGGTCCGCGTCCGCGACGCGTCCCTGCCCGCCCTGACCGACGGCCCGCTGCCGTCGCCCGATACGATCGCCGGCGCATTCATCCGCGACCTCGAGGCCAGGATCGCGGAGCTCGAGGCGGCCGGCTCCACGGCCGAGGCCTCCGAGCAGCGCGATGCCCTCCGGCTCGGCCGGCTCCTGCTCGCCGGTCACGAGGTCTCGCTGTGAGGGTCCGTCGCCTGAGCGCCCGGGATTTCCGGCGCTATCGCGAGCTGGACATCGCCTTCGCCCCCGGACTGACGGTCGTTCGCGGCCCGAACGAGGCCGGCAAGAGCACGGTCCAGCGCGCGCTCGAGCTGGTCCTGACGCGCCGGGCCACGAGCACCGCCGCCGAGGTCGAACAGATGCGCCCGTGGGACGCGCCGTCCGAGGCGCGGTCGGTCATCTCGATCGAGTTCGAGCAGGACGAGGGCGACGAGCGGAAGACCGGCACCGTCGAGAAGACGTTCGCAGGCGGCAAGGGGACCGTCCGCCTCGACTACGACGGCCAGGCGATCGCCGACCCGACCCTGGCCGACCAGGTGCTGGCCGAACTGACCGGGATCCCGACCGAGGCGTTCTTCCGGTCCACGGCATCGGTCCACCACTTCGAGATCAGCGACCTCGCCCGCGACGAGAGCGCCCTGCGCGACCGGCTGCAGGCCTCGATCAGCGGCGCCGACCGGGGCACGAGCCGGGCCCGCCGCAAGCTCGAACGCGCGCTCCACGACCTGACGACCAGGGGCGAGCGCAACCCGGGGCGGCTCAAGGTGGCGGACCAGGCGGTCGCCCAGGCCCGGGCGGCCGTCGAGCAGGGCCAGGCGGCGCTCACCCAGCTCGAACGCGACCGCGACGCGCTGTCGACGGCGCGAGAGCGCCGGCTCGACGCCGAGACCGCGCTGGCCGAGCGCCGGAGCCTGCTCGAGAAGGCCCGCCAGGCCGAACGGATCAGCGCCGAGCGGTCCGAGGCGACCCAGCGCTACGAGCGCTTCCGCGAGGCGGTCGAGGTGGCGACCGAGGTCGACGGTCTGGTCACGACGCATCCGTCGCCCCATCCGCTGGCCGTTTTGCGCGGGACCGTCGAGCGGCTGCGAACGATGGACCAGCGCATCCGCGAGCTCAAGGCCGCGCTCGCCGGCGAAGTCGAGGTCAAGTTCGACGTCGCCCCGGCCGCCGTCTGGCAGCCGCTGTCGCGCTGGTCGATCGCCCTCGTCATCGTCGGCCTCGTGATTGCGGTCGGCGCCTTCGGGGCCGCGCTGCTCGACGTTGCCGACCTCGGGATGGGCCCGCTGGTGATCGGCGCGGTGATCGCGGCGATCGGCCTCGTCCTGGCCACCGTCGCCTGGTGGGCGAGACGCAACGACAAGATGCAGGGCCAGCTCCGCGACGTCGAGATCGACCGCCGGCTGCGGGGGCGGTCCGAGATGGAGGCGGAGCTGCGGCTGACCCAGGCCGGACTCGAGCAGCAGCTCGGGACGCTCGGGCTGGCGGACCTGGCTGCGGCCGAGGACCTGCTCGCCCGCGAGGAGGAGCACGTCGCCCGGATCGACCGGCTCCAGGCCCAGCTCAACGGGCTGGTCGGCAAGGAGCCGCGCGAGACGCTTCCGGCGCGGCGTGATGCGGCGGCCCTCGAGATCGAGCAGAAAACCAGCGCGCTCGACGCGCTCGGACCGATCGCCCGCGAGCCACGGGCCCGCGAGCGGCTCGAGGTCGAGGTCCGCGACCAGGAGGACGCCCTGGAGCGCTCCCGCGACGATGAGGCCAATGCCCGGGCACGGGTTGAGGCCAACGCCGTGGACGCCGAACAGGTGGCCGGGCAGGCCGAACGGCTCGCCACCTGGCAGGAGCAGCTCGCCGCGCTCCAGCGCCGCCAGCGGGTCTACGACCTGACGCTCCAGGCGATCGACCGGGCGGAGCGGGCGACGATGAAGACCGCCACGCGCTACCTCGAGGCGCACATGGTCCGCGACCTGGCGTCGGCGACCGACGGACGGTACCGGCGTGTCCGGGTAGACGATCGCACGCTCGACATCGAGGTGCACGCCCCCGAGAAAGCCGACTGGGTCCCGATCGGCTCGTTGAGCCAGGGCACGATCGACCTGGTCTTCCTGGTGGCCCGGCTCGGGCTGGTCCGGCTGATCACCGGTGACCGCCGGCCGCCGCTCGTGTTCGACGATCCATTCGTCACGTTCGACAATGCGCGTGCCGGCCGGGCGGTCGAGCTGCTCAAGAGCATCGCCGCGGACTTCCAGGTGATCTACCTCACCACCTCGGACCGCTACGACACCATCGCCGACGCGGTGGTGGAGCTGCTCGGCCCGACGGCCGTGGACAGCTCGCCCGCGGAGACGCCGGCCTGACGGAGCTCCTGCCCGCCGGCGCGGCGACGGTCATCTTCGGGCTCGTCGCAGCGGTGACGTGGGGGACCGGCGACTTCGGCGGGGGGCTGCTGTCGCGACGGACCCCGCTGTTCGGCGTGGTCCTGGGGTCCCAGCTGGTCGGCATGGCGGTCGCCTTCGTGCTCGCGATCGTGCGCGGCGAAGGTTTCCCGTCCACCGCCGACATCGGCTGGAGCGTCGTCAGCGGGCTCGCCGGCGGCATCGGGATCAGCGCCCTCTACCAGGGGCTGGCCGTCGGCCAGATGGGGGTCGTGGCGCCGATCACGGGCGTCATGGCCGCACTCATCCCGGTGGGTGCCGGGATCGCGTTCGAGGGCCTGCCGCCGCTGCTGGTCCTGTTCGGCATCGTCCTCGCCCTCGTCGCGGTCGTCCTCGTGTCGCGCGTCGCCGACGAGCGCGCCGGTCCGTCGGGCGTCGGGCTCGCCCTGGTCGCGGGCACGACGATCGGGCTCCTCGGCGTCACGATCGCCCAGATCAGCGACGGCCACGTGTTCGGGCCGCTGACCATCCTCCGCGGCTCCGAGGCGCTCCTCGTCGGCGCGATCGTGGTCGTGGGTCGCAAGTCGTGGCGGCCTGAGCGGCGGCTGTGGCCACGACTGGCGGGCGTCGGGATCATGGACATGGCCGGCAACGGCGCGTTCATCCTGGCGGTCCAGGCTGGCTCGCTGGCGGTCGCGGCCGTGCTCTCGTCGCTCTACCCGGTCACGACGGTCGTGCTCGCCACGATCGTCCTGCGCGAGCCGGTGACCCGCAGCCACGCCATCGGGATCGTGCTGGCGGCCGCGGCCATCGCCTGCATCGCCGGCGGATCGGCCTAGCCGTCAGGCGGTCCCGACGGGCTGCCGCAGCACGGCGATCGAATCCACCTCGGCCGGGTCGCGGAGCAGGATCACGCGCTCGAACCCCTCGCCGTCGAACGGCGGCGCGGGACGGTCCAGCGAGGCTCGGAGCCGAGCCAGGTGGCGCAGGACCACGCTTTCGCCGACCGCGCGGCTCGAGCGGCCCGCGTTCCGAGCCAGGATCACGGCCGGCGGCAGGTCGAGGACGATCGCGATCGCCGGGACGCCGGCCGCCGCCGCGCGGAGCAGGATCTCGCGCCGCGCCGGTCGTTCGAGGTTGGTCGCGTCGATCACGGTCAGGCGGTGGTCGGCCAGCCGCCGCTCGAGCGTTCGATGGAGCAGACGGAAGGCCGTCGGCGTGGCTCGCTGGTTCGCCTCGTCGCCGCTCACGATGGCCCGATACGCGTCGGACGACAGGATCTCGGCGGGGCCGAAGTGGCGGGCGGCGAACGTGGACTTGCCGGCACCGGCCGCCGCGACGAGCACGACGACGCTCGGATCGGGCAGGACGAGCTCGATCACGACGGCCTCGGCGCGGCTCGGTCGCGGGTCCGGGCCTAGGACGCGGCGCGACGGACCTCGTAGCCGCCACCGTCGGCCGGCCGGATCTGGTACGCCGGCTGATCGTAGACCGCGGGGCCATGGACGACGCGGCCGTCGGCAAGCCGGAAGCGCGACGCGTGCCACGGACACTGGAGGCAGCCATCGACGACGGTGCCCTCGGCCAGCGGACCGCCCGCGTGCGAACAGACGGCATGCATGGCGTGAACCGCCGACCCGACACGGACGAGCACCAGGTCGTTGATCCCGGCTCGCACCTTCGTGGGCGTCGATTCTGGCAGCGTCGCGAGGTCGGTCACGTCGCCCGTGTCGAGCTTGATCCACTTGGTGCCGGCGCCTCGAAAGGCGTGACGGCTGACCATGTTGCCCAGGACGTAGACGACGTCGCCGCCGACGTAGGCGCCGGCTGTCACGATCAGCGCCGCGATGATCGACAGGGCCACCGGCAGTGTCCGGTCGGCAGGATTGCCGGCTCGCAGGCCCAGCGACACCGCGAGGACCGCCAGCGCGACCACCATCAGGGTCGAGTGGAGCGTCGCGCGAACCCGTGCGGTCCCGTCCGTGTCGGCGTAGTCGGCCGCTCCCGTCACGGCAGCCCCGAGCATGGCCAGGATCGTGACGGCCAGCGCGACGTCCGCCGCCGCCCGCTGATTCATCAGGTCGAGGACGACGGTGAGGACGACCGTCCCGATCGGGAGGTCGGTCGCGGCGCCGTGGAGCGGGTGGCCGAGCCAGACGCCGCTCAGGAAGTCGCGGATGGGGCGGATCGGGCGGAAGAGCGCGCTGATCCAGCGGTGGTTGAAGTCCCCGAATGGCCGCGCCCAGCGATCCTGGGCGGCCATGATCCGTGCAAGCCAGTGAGCCATCCCGGCACCTCCGTCGAGAGTGTATCCACAGGCCGTCCACAGCCGTGGCAAGTTCGGGGATAACTTCGTGGCAGTTGCGCGAACATTCGTGGACAAGCGCCTTGTGGCGCCCCGGCCCGGGCCGTAGATTTCGTCTTGCCCGAAGGGGCAGACGTGAACCGCCAGACCGGTTCGGGGAGTGATCCTCGCTTCGGTCCCGGGAACCAGGTTCGGAGGTCGCAAGGCCCCCGAGCGAGGGACCCGGCGGCGACCAGGGACCTTGGCTTGCTGAAGCCCCTGGACCCGCCGAACGGCCGGTGCCTCATCAGGTCCTTCGGGCGCTTTCGTGTCCGCCGCGCGTCTGCCGCGCGATCGCCGCCCGGCGCTCCGGCGCGGCGCCGGCACCCGTCCCATCGGCTAGGCTTCCACGGATGCCCGATTCCCGCGCGGTCGCCGCTGGCGCCGTCCCGTCCGGTGCCCGCCCGTCGCAGGACTGGCGGGTCGTCGTGGCGATCTTCTGGATCACGTCCATGGTGGAAGGGGCGGGGGTCAACATCGTCTTCGCCCAGCTGCCGACGTACCTGCGCCAGATGGGCGTCGAATCGACCGACCGGCTCGCGTTCGTCGGCCTGTTCAACGCCTTGATCTTCGTCGTGGGCGCGCCGCTCGTCCCGTTCTGGGGCGCATGGGCCGACAAGTACAGTCGCAAGGTCGTCATCGTCCGCAGCGCGGTCGTTGAAGCGGTCGTCTTCGTGGCGGTGGCCCTGTCGCGCGAACCGTGGCAGCTCGCCCTCTCGATGCTGCTGATCGGGTTTCAGCTCGGGAACACGGGGGTGATGCTGGCCGGCATCCGGGACGTCACGCCGAGGGCGCGGCTGGGCACGACGATCGCCGTCTTCGGAGCGTCCGGCCCGATCGGGTTCGCGGCCGGCCCCGTCCTGGCCGGGATCCTGATCGACGGGTTCGGCCTCTCGCTGCCGGGCGTGTTCGCGGCAGCGGCCATCCTGTCGCTGGCCACCGCCGCACTGGTGACGTTCGGCTCTCGCGAGATCCGCCCGGAGGTCGTGCCGACCGCCCGGGTGGCCACCCTGGCCCTGGGCGCCATGCGCGGCGTCCTGACCGACCCGGCCGTGCGGCGTATCTTCCTGATCTTCGGGGTCTCCTATCTCGCGAACCAGATGACCCGTCCATACATCCCGGTCCTCGTCGAGGGACTCACCGGGACCGGACCGGGGCTGGCCTCGGCGATCGGCCTGGTGGCCGGGACGGCGGCGCTCGTCGGTGCCGTGGGGTCGCCACTCGGCGGCGTGCTCGGCGACCGCATCGGGTTCCGGCCGGTGCTCATCGCCTCCCTCGCTGGCGCGGGCATCGCGTTGCTGGTCCTGCCGCTCGCTCCGTCGGTCGCGTCGATGGGGATCGTCGCCGTGGTCCTCGGGACGGCGACGGCGACGGTGACCGCGATGATCTTCGGGTTGCTCGCCGTCGAGGTCCCGGCGGAGCGCCGGTCGGCGACCCTCAACCTCGTCTACCTGCCGCTGTACGCAGCGGGGATCCTGGGACCGGCAACCGCCGCCGGGGTGGCGGCCGTTGCCGGCGCGGCGGGGCCGTTCGTGGTGGGTGGCGCGATCCTGCTGGTGGCCGCGGTGGTCATCGTGTTCCGGCGATCGCGATCGGGCACGCGGACCGCGTAACGCCCGGCGGTCCGGGGCCCGGGGATCAGGCCGTGGCGCTCTGCGTCGACGCCGCGGACGATGCCTGGAGCGATCCCTCGTTCCGATCGGGGTCGCGCAGCGCGATCACCCCGAGCAGCATCGTCAGGCTGCCGTACCACAACGCGGGGAGCGCCAGCATCGCGGCGACTGGAACCGTCCATCGGCGGTTCGAGCGGGCACCCCAGACGACGACTGCGACGGCCACCGGGAAACGGACCACGAGCGGGATCGGCACCGCGGCCCAGTACCGGACGGCCGCGATGAGCAGCCCCGTCCAGATGGTCATGAACAGCATCCACGGCAGGTGGGTCAGCGGCAGGATCGCCTGGAGGAAGGCCGGCGAGTAGACATAGGCGATCGGCGAGCCCCAGTTGGACAGCGAGTAGGGCGAGTTGAGGTTGGCGATCCAGTAGCAGAAGGCCTCCTGACCCGTCTGCCAGACGCGTCCGAACGGCATGGCGAGGAACACGACCACGAACCACAGGGTCCCGGCGAAGACGACACCGAGGTCCGCCAGGTTCTCGGCGGTCCGTTCGAGCGCGAGCCAGGGCGAGCGTAGGCGTGCGAGGGCTGGCTGGCTGCGGCCGGTCATGATGTCCTGCAGGTTGTGGCGGTTGTGTGCATCTCGCTCCCCCCGGCGTGTCGGCGGTCACCTCCGCGCGGCCCGGGCGCCGGATCGACCCGTGTCCGCTTGCGGGCCAGGCGCGCTCGCGGGCAACCAAGACTGTACAGCGCCCGGGCCCAGGATGGCTGGCCGCGATGGTGACGG
This sequence comes from Chloroflexota bacterium, assembly GCA_016200745.1. Classification (GTDB taxonomy): domain Bacteria; phylum Chloroflexota; class Limnocylindria; order Limnocylindrales; family CSP1-4; genus SPCO01. The sequence continues at coordinate 7,180 of JACQEF010000115.1, forward strand.
ACGATGACCTGCGGGACCGAACCGAGCCTCAGGTGGGCAGGTCGCGCTCCGGCGGCCCGACGTAATTGACGTCCGGCCGGATCAGCCGGTTGGTGGCGGCCTGCTCGAGGACGTGGGCGGTCCAGCCCGCGTGGCGGGCCAGCGAGAAGGTGGCCGGGAAGAGGTCGGGCGAGAGGCCCACGCCCATCAGGACCGGCGCCGCGTAGAACTCGACGTTGGTCTTGAGCGGCCGATCCGGGTGCTTCTCGGCCAGGACGCGCAGCACGACGTCCTCGACTTCGGTGGCCAGCTTCAGCCAGTCGGGCTTGTGCTCCATCCCCTCCGCCACCGTGCGCAGTGCCGCCGCCCGCGGATCGTAGGCGCGATAGACGCGATGCCCGAAGCCCATCAGGCGCTCGCCACGGTCGATCGCGTCGCGGACCCACGCCTCGGCATGGTCGGCGGAGCCGACCCGTGAGAGCTGGTCCACCACCTCGAGCGGGGCGCCGCCGTGGAGCGGCCCCTTCATCGTCCCGATCGCCCCGGTCACCGCCGACGCGATGTCCGACCGGGTCGAGGTGATGATCCGGGCCGTGAATGTGGACGCATTGAAGCCATGCTCCGCGCCGACGATGAAATACGCGTCCAGCGCGCGCGCGGTCGCGGCGTCGGGGACCGAACCGGTCAGCTGGTAGAGAAAGCCGGCCACCAGGTCGAGCGACGGATCCGGATCGATCGGCTCCTTGCCCGAGCGGAGACGGGCGATGGCCGCCAGCGCCGAGGGCGAGAACGCGGTCAGGGCGCGGGCCTGCTCCACGGTCGGCGGCCAGGCCAGGCTCTGGGCGGCCCCCCAGGCCGAGACGGCGGTCCGAAGGGCATCCATCGGCTTGGCGTCCGGCGGGAGGGCGCGCAGGACGGTCATGACGGCCCGCGGAATGGCCGCGGTCGGCAAGTGGTGGTCGGGGATCCAGTCGCCGGTCCACAGCAGGTTGGCCACGGCCGGGTAGCTGCCGTGCGCCACGAGATCGCCGATCCGGTAGCCGCGATAGAGCAGCCGCCCCCGTTCGCCGTCGACGTACCCGAGCGCCGTCTCGCCGGCGACGACGCCCTCGAGCCCGGGGGAGTAGGGCCGGCTCGCGGGGCCCGTCTCGTTCGCGGTGGTGTCGCGCGGCGCGTCGGTCATCGGCAGATGGTAGTCCTTCCCGGCCGTCGTTCAGGTCTCGCTGAGCGCGTTGAGCACCAGCCGGACCACGATCGCCCCGAAGACGGCCACGACGACCGCCGCGATGAACCCCTGGACCTCGCTGAAGCCCATCTGCTGGGCCAACCAGCCGCCGACGAGCCCGCCCAGGATGCCGACCACGATGTTCGGCAGGCATCCCCGCGCGGTGCGTCCTTTGACGAACGCTCCCGAGATCGCGCCGGCGAAGAAGCCGACGACGATCCAGCCGAGCCAGGACATCTCGAGCATGGCGCCAAGTCTCGCATGCGGGGCTCCCCTCGTGCGCGCCGCGCTGTCAGGCGAGAAAGGCGCGCACGGCCTCCACGACGGCGTCGGGGTGGGTGTGATGGGCGGCGTGCCGGGCCCCCTCGATCTCCACGACTCGCCCGTCCACCAGGCGGGCATCGAGCTCGCGAGTCGCCGCATGGAAGATCGCCCGGCTGTCGGAACCGAGCAGCTGCAGGACCGGGCGGCGTACCGCCCCGAGCCGCGCGAGTGACCCGGCCGGGTCCGACTCGGCGTCGAGCTCGCGCGGGATCGTCGCGGCCGCGGCCGACCGCACCGGCCAGATGGGATCCGCGCGGTAGGCGGTCAGGTCGGCGGCGCTCATGCCCACGACCCGGGTCATGAAGTCGGCCAGCAGTCCGTCAAGGTCGCCGGCCGCCTCCCGCGCGCGGAGCCGATCGCGGAGATCGTCGGGCTCGTAGCTCTGTCCGGGCGGCGGCGGCGCCCCCTCGTAGCAGATGACCGGACCGACCCGATCGCCGACCAGCGCCGCGCCGAGCGCGCATCGCCCGCCGTAGGAATGGCCGAAGACGGGGATCCGACCGCCGCCGCGGCCAGCGAGCGCCGACGCGACCGCGGCGACGTCCTCGAACTCGCGTTCGATCGCGTAGGGCAACGTGTCGCCGGAGGCGCCCCGGCCGCGCCGATCGATCGCGTGGAGGGTGTACCGGCGCGCCAGGCGCGGTCCGACGACGCGAAACGTCGTGTGGTCGGCCGAGGCACCGTGGACGAGGATCAGCGGCGGGCCGTCGCCGGTCGTGAAGACCGCGACGGGTGTTCCGTCGGCGGAGACGACTCGTCGCGAGGGAACCGGATCGGGCCAGGCGCTCAGTGCGGGACGTCCGCCGCGGCCGCGACGTCGAGGATCCAGGTGGCCCCGGCGCGTCGGGCGAGCTGGGCCGGCCAGCGAGCGGGATCGCGGGTCTCGCCGAAGACCTGGCCGAGGATCGGCGCCTTCGAGGCGCCGGTGGCGATCACCAGCACGTGGCCGGCCGCGCCGACGACCGCCGGATTGAGCGTGACCCGCTCGACGTGCGGCTCGATGTGGCCGGGCGCCGGGATGGCAAGGGCCAGCTCGCCCGCGCCGAGCGCCGGGGAACCCGGGAAGACCGACAACAGGTGGCCGTCGGCGCCCACGCCGAGCAGGAGCAGGTCGAACGCCGGCCAGGGCCCCGCCGCGGGAAGGTGCGCGTCCGCGAGCTCGTTCGCGAGGCCGGCCGCGCACCACGCCGCGCCACGCGATCCGCCGATCGCCTCGGTGGTCCGGAACGGGTGGAGGTGCTCCACCGCCAGCGGGACGCCCGGCCCCCGGCCCCCGGCCCCGCCCTCCTCGGTCAGCCCGATGCCGAGCAGGATATCGTCGAGCGGCTTCACGTTCGACAGTGGGTGATCGCGCGGGACGTACCGGTCGTCGCCCCACCAGACGTGGACCGACGGCCAGGGGACCGCGTCGCGCAGCGGTTCCGCCACGAGCCGGCGGTAGATCCCGACGACCGACGAGCCGCCCGTCGTCGCCCAGTCCGCGCGACCCCGCCGGGCCGCCGCGTCCGCGAGCACCGCGGCGATCCGGTCGGCCGCGGCGGACGCCGCCTCGGCGGGACCGTCGACGACGACGAGCTCGGGGTCGGCGGCCATGTCAGGTCTCCGCCCGGTCGCCGACCAGCTCGGCCGCGGACCTGAGCGCATCGACCGCCACGGGATCCCGCCTGCCGGCCTCGATCGCCTCGGCGAGCAGGTCGACGTCATTCCGCCGGGGAGCCCGGAAGCGGCGATCCCAGGCCTCCACGCCGTCCTGCCAGACGCGGACGTGGACGGTCTCGGCCTCGGCCGTCACGTCGGCCCGAAGCTCGGATCCCCGCCGGTCGGCCCGCAGCTCGACGCGCAGCGTCGTCCCGGACGGCATGGACGAGACGATCGGGCGGGCCAGGACGGCCACCTCGGTCCGCCCGTCGGTCAGCGTCGCGGCGAAGCCCCTGCCCGTGACCGGCTTGCCGCTGATCGACCGGACCGGACCCGTACGGACGGTCCGGGTGGCCGCGCCCGCCACCTGCCCATGGCCGCCCACGACGGCCAGCGGCCTCACGACCGACAGCCCGAGCCGCGAGGCCATCCAGCCCACGTGGTAGATCGGCTTGACCAGGTTCGCCGAGCCCGGCGCGCATGTCTCGTCATGCGTCCCGTAGGTGACCGCGATGCGCCGGAGGTATCGCAGGTAGGGCAGGAAGTCCGGGTCGTCGAAGATGGACGCGATCGCCTCCCGCCAGCGCGACTGGCGGACGAGCGCGAAATCGCTGATGGCCAGGCGCGTGGACGCCTGCAGGTCCGCCAGCTCGCGCAGCCTGGTCAGGCCGTCGCCCGCCCACCTCGACCCGTCGACCACGAGCCGGTCGGCGGTGGCGAACAGGTCGCGGGCGGCCCGGGTCGTGAGCGGTGGCTCGCCCGGCCACCAGATCGTCACCGGCAGGTCGTGGATGATCAGCGGTGTCGCGATGGCCGCCAGATGGAGCCCGGATTCACCGCCGCAGGTGAGGTGGATGGTCTCGGCGCAGGTCTCCGGGGCGTCCTCGCGGGGCAGGACGCAATGCGCCTCCACGCGCGCGTCCAGCCACGATGGGCCGTCGGGGTCCGCCGACTGGATGACGATCGTTCGGGACGGATGCCGGCCGGTGAGTGCCTGGATCGTGGCGGCGCAGCGCTCGGCGATCTCGGGACGACGGGCCACGACGACCAGGTTCATGACGCTCGTCCGGGCGGAGACGTGGCGGCCCGGCTCACCGTTCATGTCGGCGGTCAGGTCCTGGCTCGCCCAGATCCTCGCCAGCTCGCTTTCGATCTCGGCGATGCTGTGGGCGCGCGCCGACCAGCGCAACGCGGGTTCACCGAACTTGACCGGCGCGACCGTGATCACGGGACCGGTCTCAGATCCGACGCCAGCGCCGGCCCTCGCGCGCCAGCAGCTCGTCGGCGGCCGCCGGACCCCACGATCCCGCCTCGTAGTTGGGGAACGCCGGCGCCGGCGCGGCCGCCCAGGCCTCCACGATCGGGTCGACGATGCTCCAGGCCTCCTCGACCTCGTCGGCGCGGGTGAACAGCGACGCGTCACCCTGGAGCGCGTCGAGGATCAGCGTCTCGTAGGCGTCCGGCGAGTCCACGCTGAACGCCGAGCCGTACGTGAAGTCCATCGTGACCGAGCGGACGTCCAGGCCGAGTCCCGGGACCTTGGCCCCGAACCTGAGCATGATCCCCTCGTCAGGCTGGATCCGGATCGCCAGCAGGTTGGCGTCGGGCTCGACGCCCTCGTCCTTGAACAGCCGATGCGGGACTTCGCGGTACTGGATCGCGATCTCGGTCGCCCGCTTTGGCAGTCGCTTGCCCGTCCGGACGTAGAACGGGACCCCTGACCAGCGCCAGTCGTCGATCATCAGCCGGGCTGCCACGAACGTCTCGGTCTCCGACGCCGCGTCCACGTCCTTCTCCTGGCGGTAGCCGGGGACCTCGGTCGCGGCGACCCAGCCCGAACCGTACTGGCCGCGGACGACATCCGCCCCGGCCTCGGTGGGCGTCGTCGTGATCGCGCGCAGGACCTTGACCTTCTCATCGCGCAGGGCGTCCGCCTCGAATCGCGCCGGCGGCTCCATCGCGATCAGGCTGACCAGCTGGAGCAGGTGGTTCTGGAGGACGTCGCGCGAGGCGCCGGTCTCCTCGTAGAACGCGCCGCGGCTCTCGATCCCGATCGACTCGGCCACCGTGATCTGGACGTTGTCGACGTAGCGCCGATTCCAGAGCGGCTCGAAGATGCCGTTGCCGAACCGGAAGACCAGCAGGTTCCGGACCGTCTCCTTGCCCAGGTAGTGGTCGATGCGATAGACCTGCGATTCGCGGAAGACCTTGCCGAGCTCGCGGTTGAGCCGCTTGGCCGATTCGGCATCGTGGCCGAACGGCTTCTCAACGA